>JAWOIG010000170.1:0-5395 GCA_046484775.1 Clostridia bacterium
GGGCTGAAAGCGTAAGACTTGAAAAAGCGGTTACAAATATAAGCCCGATGCCCATGACGAGCGAGTGGTCCACCCTGTTCGTTACAGGCAGTGCGGAACAAATCCCCAGAATCTGACTTATTACCGGATTTTGCTTCCACAGGTTTCTATAGAAGCCGGGTCTCAAATCATTCTTCACCGGCCGCCTCCACTTCCTTCAGGGTTGTCGATATGAATTCATTGAGGATGTTCAAAACGGCGTTTGAAGTCGAGGTCGCCCCGGTTATGGCATCTATCCCCGGATCCCCGCCGTATGAAATATCTCCTTCAAGGGGTATTCCCCTGAACTGCTCCTTGTACCACTCCTCGTCAATCCTTCCCCCGAGTCCGGGCGTTTCGTTTTGTTCGGTGAATGCGATTCCAAGCATCCGGGTAAAATTTTCGCCAACTCCGATATATCCCTTTATCGTGCCCCATAACCCCGATCCATAGAAAGGAACAGCATATACTGCGGATCCTTCTCCGGTTTTCGCGGCATAGTATGTAACATCCCCGGATTTCCTCTCGGCCACATTTTGCTCGAAGAAATCCATAGCCTCGCTGCCTTCCGAATCAAATCCCATCGCATACAGGATTGATTTACGTTCGGCTGCCTTCTCATTTATTTCAATTCTGTTTTTAAAAGCCGCGTTGACAACCGCAAGCAATCCCGAAAAAACAATGCTTACGGCCATTATGAATATTATTGTATAGATATATCCTTTCTTCATGCGGCTGCCTTTTTCCGCGCCTTAATCGCCGAAAGATTTCTTTCAAGCAAAGGTACAAACATATTTGATATTAGAATCGCAAACATGACCCCTTCTACAAAAAGTCCGAATATCCTGATGACGCAGGTCAAAACACCTATCATGACTCCATATATTATCCTGCCCGGATCCGTTTTCGGAGCCGAGACCGGATCGGTGGCCATGAAGACCGTACCGAACAGAAACCCGCCGGCAAGCAGTGAAAACAGCGGATCCGCGGCGGTGACTCCCGTAAAATACAAAACGGTGTTAAGCGCCGTAAAGCCGGCGACACAGGATGCCATTATTTTCCATGAAGCGGTTTTCGTTGCTATAAGATATATTGCAGCGGCAAAAATCAGCAATGCCGCGGTCTCTCCCATGGATCCGGCAATCCCTCCGTAGGCCAGACGCCAATATTCCGTCATTTCACCTGTGTTGTTGAAGCTCAGAAGCGGTGTTGCCGATGTGGATGCATCCACGGTATTGAAATATCGTAAAAGGCCCCCCGGAAATCCTGTGAATGGTTTGGTCCAGCTGACAGTCATGAATGCAGGAAATGATATGTAGATGAAGCATCTGCCTGCAAGGGCGGGGTTAAAAATATTCCTGCCGAATCCGCCGAATACGCCTTTGGCAAATACAATGCCGAAAATTATTCCCGTACCGGCCACCCAGAAAGGAACGGACGGGGGAAGCGTGAGCGCAAACAGAACGCTGCTGACAAGTGCGGCTTCGCTGACCTTTGCACCGGCTCCGTTTATGCTCCTCATTATGAGATACTCGGAAATAACCCCGCATGCCGTTACGACCGCAATTACAACCAACGTTCTTAGACCGAACAAATATACCGAATAAAGAGCAACGGGCACGAGACTATAAAGAACCCTGCGCATAGTTTTTTGTTTTTGAAAGATCGATCTCAAATCCAATGCAATCCCCCCGCAGTTATGAATTTCGTCTGATTATATTCATTATATATGCTTGTGAATGTTTTTCAAAGCCACAGGCGGCTTATTATACGTCTTTTTATGCTTCGCCTGTTTTTTTCGGACAAATACATGCTGCGTGCCGAATATCCGAAAGCCTGCCCATGTTCTATTAATGACTCTTTAGTGATAAAATGATTGTGAAAGCGGTGATATTATGAACAAATTCATGCAAATTGCCATTAAAGAAGCCCGGGAAGGTGTCAAGGCAGGGCATGGCGGGCCTTTTGGAGCGGTTATAGTATGCGGCGGACGCGTCATCGCATCGGCCCACAACATGGTTCTTGCAACCAATGACCCTTCCGCCCATGCTGAAGTGGAGGCTCTGAGGAAAGCTTGCGCCGCGCTTGGTTCCCCGAATATACCGGACTGCGAGATCTATTCAACCTGCGAACCCTGCCCGATGTGTCTTTCCGCGATTATGTGGGCAAGGGTGCGATCGGTATACTACGGATGCACAAAGGAGGATGCGGAAAAAATAGGTTTCATCGACGCCTTCATATATCATGTGCTGGAAGGCGGGGACGACGATGCCCTCCGGCGAATGCCGCTTGACCGTGAAAGCTGTTTGCCGCTGATGAAAGAGTGGGAAGATAAACAAGGCCACACCTTATATTGAATAGAATAAAACCGGAGTATTATTATGAAGAAACTTTCGCTTTTTTTGATTATTTGCCTCATGGCTGCATCATTTGGCGGCTGTCTGTCGTCCGGTATAACTCCGGGGGAGGATTTCTCGAACCATTTGGCTTCCGGATACCTTTACACCGGGCAGCTTCGCTCCGAAAACAAGGATGAGGAGACATTTCTTGGCTCCCGGGAGAAGGCCGTCGACATATTCATTGATTCCATCGGAAAAACCGCGGATTTTTGTTTTCGCGTCACCGCTGGAATGGAAAAATACGAAGACAACCTGCTCGGGTACATCGACAAAATAGCGAATCCCACTCCGGGCCAAACCGATTTTCTCTCATCTGCCGCGGAAAATATCATAACCTATAAAACCGTCCTTGGATCCCTGGAAACAGAAATCCGCACTTACTTGAAGGCAAGGCCCGGCAGCATGGCTGTATCGGCCGTAATTGATTCATATTTGGTTTCGGCGGTCTGCGGCCTGGTTGACCTCCAGAACGAATATCTGGCCCAGCTTATGAACGATACGGCCGCCATCAGCATCATGTTGGGCGAAACCAGCCTGCGGCAGTCCGAACGGCTACTATCCTCCGCGGCTTCGGTATACCGCAGAAAGATAGAGCCAAGCCTTGATAAAATGCTGTTTGAATATGAAAAAGCCTCAAGAATGCATTCATACATTGTTTCCGCGGATCATTATGTCTCCGGATACTACCTTGCGGAATCGGAGCGTTTGCTGAAGAAACTGAAATCAATGGATGCCGATTCCCCGGCAAGCGATGAAATAGCTTTATACGAATCTCTTTTTGAGCAAATCAAGACAACCCAAACAATTCCTTTGACCCTCGTGCCGGTTCCCGAAGCCCGCAATACCTTTTCCCTTGTCAGAAAGGTTATGGCCGAAGAACAGGGACTGTCCTTCCTGGGTGCGGGAATAGCGGTTACCGATGCGGTCAGCGATATAAAGGATGAGAAAGTCGACAGTGATGGGAACCCCACCATTGATGATTTTGGCGGTTCTCTATCCGATATCAAGGATGGGATTGTGCAGGACGACGAACCAGATTCCACGGACCCAGGCAATGAACAGGCGAGGGCATTTGCATTGTCGAATGATTCCTCTGCCATGGCTGCTGCTCAGGATGAGGTTGAAAACAAAAGGACTCTCTTGCTTGAAGCCATCAAAAACGGCCAGAATGTTCTTTTCTTCGTCCCCACCGATACTGCAAAATATTACTTGATAAAGAACCTTTTATTGGCGCAGCTGGATAAAAACAAGGATAGATTTTCCGCCGGCCAGCTGGCTGAAATAACAAATCTGATACAAAATGACCTCGAGGAAGTCCTGGGAGGCAGCAAAAGCAAGTTCATCAATGCAATTGTCAACACAAAAGCCGAGGAATTGATTGAAACATTCAACGGATGGAAAAATTCCATAGATACCCTCAAGGGCCGCAGTTTTGAAAAGGAAGATCTCATCAGGCTTCTCAACGCATTCGGGATTTTGGTTGTTGATGATAAAAGCGAAACAGAGGCCGCCGGCCCGTCTCCTTCTTCATCATCCCCATCCGACGTAGCGAATACACCGGGCCCCTCCGCTTCTCCTGCTCCGGGCGCATCTTCTGAACCAACCACTCCCACGGAACCATCGGAAGATGCCGGCAACACCGATATATCGCATATATACGGCTTTTATCAGACCATCATGGAAATCGATGCGGGCATGGACAATGCCGATATCATCAAGCTGATCTACGGATGGACCGATTTGCTTGACTATGGCAATTACAGAAAGGAAGAAATGAAGGATTCCGGAGGCAGGCTGACCGGCATAAGGTATCTGGATGAAAACAATGTTCCCGTCGGATGGGAGACAAGGATTTATACAGACACCATCGAATATACATACCGCTTCCCCGGAGACAGGGACAGGGGCATATGGGCGATACGATACGGTTCTTATGAAAGCAGCCTTTTGTTTGAGGTCCGGACGGAAGACAAAACCATTGAACGCCGGACGGCGGTAAGGTTCAGGCAGCCCGGCGATCCAATGGAACAGGAGAAAATTACATACATAATGCAGGTCCAGGCCAACAAAAGGGACGGCCTCAACACAACGCTGTACAACAGCGACCCGACTTATGTGATATATGACATGGAGGAGGAACTGGAATCATATACCTATAGAAACGGCATATTGATCCGTGAGGTTCAGAACAGCCATGCCGGTCCCGATGTCCGTTCCGATATAAAACTGTATTATGACAACGGGGATTTGAAAATTTCATACGGCGAATTGAACGGGAAGAAAGACGGGGCGTCTGTTTCATATTATGAAAACGGCCGTATTTCATTTATTCAGGAGTACAGGGACGGGAATTATCATGGAAAGCTTGAGTCTTATTATGAAGACGGTACTTTGAATGAACTCACAACATATGCAAACGGAATAAAAGCGGGGCCTGCACAGCGCAACTACAGCAATGGCAACACCGAGTTCACGGGCGAATATCTTGACGGTAAACAAAACGGCGTATGGCTGAGTTATCTTGAGGATGGAACCATAAAAAGCGAGATAGGCTACAAGGCGGGAATACCGGATGGAATATATCACATTTATGCAACCGGCACCCAGCAATACAACTCAATCCACACAATCGGCTATTACACCGACGGCAAAAAGAACGGAATATGGGAATACGGGTACAACAATGAAGGTTATGCGGAGAAGTATCTGTATGAAAACGACGTCATGATCTGGAAGGAATATGCCGGTTCCGGCATAAGGACTTACTACAAGCCGGACGGAACCGTGGACAGGACCGAACCGGTCGGATGACGGGAGGAAGATGAACATGCTTGAGAAGCAACTAAGGGATCTTTATAAAAGCAGAGGCTATGATGATGACGCGGCAGACCTTGCCGTTGCGGGTGTTAAGGAAATGGATTCATATTTGCGTAAAAACGGCGCATCGGCAGAAACCGCCTCCCCTGATCAAATAGAGA
>JAWOIG010000011.1:0-12567 GCA_046484775.1 Clostridia bacterium
CCTGGCATTTTCATATGTATCGGCGACAGCCGTATCTGCCAGCAATGCAATTATGGGGCTTTCTGCGCCTCCGGTGCATACCGCCGCTTCCGCCGCCATGCACCTGTAGCCCGGGCATTTCCTTGCTTTTTCGATCACTGCAGCCGGAACCGAGGGTAATCGGCCCGTTTCCCCGGATATGAACGAAGCCCTGCCCAGATTCTTTTCCTTAAGGTATCTGACTGCGGTTTCTATATCGGAGCCTGTATCCGCCAGTATACTTTGAATATTATTGCCCAGAACGGCTTCAATCGCTTTTTCATAGCCTGTCCCGACTTCAAGCATCTGGGCCGCGGTTACAGATATGCCGGTGAGCTCGGAACCCCCCGACCTGACCTCTTCCATGATCGCCCTTACAGATGAATTATAGCCCTCCATCCTCTTTTCCATGTCGTCAAGGATTTTCAGGTTACTGTCCAGTATGCCCAGTCTGGTTCGCTTCTTTTCCGCCTCGCTTTTCAAGGAATCCAGGTTTCCACCGGTTTCCTCAATTGCCTGCCTGACGGTTTCCATCTTCACCGCGGCTTTCCTTGACTCCTGCGACAGTTTTTCCGCCGCAGTCCTCGAATCCTGCATTTTCAGCACATACGAGTCCTTTTCAAGTATCAGGCTTTGCTTCGCCGCCTGCACCGAGGTTATCGACTCCTCCAGGGATATGTTGTCCAGCTCCCTTGTCCTCAGCTGAATCTTTACATCGGACAAGGCGTCGATCCTGTCGTCAATCGTCTCCCTGAGCTTTTCCATGTCCTTTTCCTTTTCGCCCAGCGAAGCAAGGACCGCATCCATTTCCGCGCGGCTTTTTGCAAGTTTTTCTTCATATTCCTTCTTTTGTTTTTCGAGGTATCCGATTCGCTCCCCGCGCGTATAATAATCCCTTGACAGCTGCTTGTTTTTTTCGTCGGTATCGGCTATATCCCTCCGGGCGCGTTCCCTGCCCGCTATTACGGAATTCAGCCTTTCCAGGGATATCTGGATCTCATGCCGGTTGGTCTCAACCGACATAAGGTAATCATTCAGATTCTTCCTTGCTTCCTCTTCAAAAAGGCCAAGTTCATGAAGCCTGTTCTTGCGTTCCTCATTCTCCCCGGCAGCGGCGGCAAGTGCTTCGTTCTGATTTTCGATGTCGCCCTTCAGTGTTTCTATATCAAGGTCGTATTTTTCAAGCCTGGCATTGAAATTCTTAAGATTGCTGAGGTAAAGCCCGACCTCGTTCCTTTGAAGCACATCCCGCAACTCCAGATATTCCCTGGCTTTCCTGGATTGTTCCTCCAGAGGTCCGATCTGTTTTGACAGTTCCCTGACTATATCCCCTATCCTGAGAAGGTTCTGTTCCGTTTTTTCAAGTTTGCGCTGGGCCTCGAGCTTCCGGATCTTATATTTCATGATGCCGGCGGCTTCCTCGAATATGCCCCTCCGGTCCTCGCTTCTGACGCTTAGTATCTCCTGTATCTTGCCCTGGCTTATAATTGAATATCCGTCCCTGCCCACGCCTGTATCATAGAAAAGCTCCCTTATGTCCTTGAGCCTGCATGAGTTGCCGTTTATTGAAAAATCACTTTCGCCGGACCTGTACAAGCGCCGGCTTACGGCGACTTCGACATATTCAACCGGCAGCATTCCTTCGGTATTGTCCACCACAAGGGTGACTTCCGCGAAGCCCACCGATTTTCTGAACTGTGTTCCTGAAAATATGACATCGAACATCTTCGAGCCGCGGAGCTGCTTGGCGCTTTGCTCGCCGAGAACCCAGCGAACCGCATCCGCGATATTGCTTTTCCCGCTTCCGTTAGGACCCACGACGCTGGTTATTCCCTTGTGAAATTCCAGGACCGTTTTACCGGCAAAAGATTTAAACCCCTGTAGTTCAATCCTTTTTAAATACATCAAGCTCTCCCGATGACAAATTGTCTCTAATCATTCTAACATAAAGGGGCTTCATTATCCATTGAAAACACGCGTGACATCCTGCTGTCCCGATGGGGCGGCGCATTTGGCCGGATGTGTATCCGGAATTCAAAAAGAGCCTTTTTTATCGTATTTCTTCAGTGCGTTCATCGCGGCGTCCTGCTGGGCTTTCTTCTTGCTCTTGCCCTTTCCCTTGCCGCTCATCTTGTTCTCCACCAGGACATCGACCATGAACGTGCGGTCGTGCGCCGGTCCCTTCTCACTCTTGATGACATATTCGGGTTCCCTGGAAAAAAGATCCTGCGTAAGATGCTGCAGCCTGGTCTTGTAATCCTTGTTATCGCCTGAATTGATGTATTCATCAAGGTACCCGCCCAGTTTGCCAAGCACGAACTTCTCCGCCCCGGCAAACCCGCCGTCAAGGTATATGGCGGCCGTCAGGGCTTCGAATACATCGGCGAGCATTGCTTTGTTCCTGTTGATCTTCTTATTCTTTCCCGAGGAGCCAATCAGTATGAATTTGTCCAGCTGCATGTCGTCGCCGGCCTTACCGAGCGTTTCCCCGCAGACTGCGTAGGCCCTGGTCACCGTCATCTCGCCTTCGCCCAGATAATGATGGCCATCGTAAAGAAACCTGCTGATTATTATCTGCAGAACCGCATCGCCGAGAAACTCAAGCTTTTCATAATTGACATCCCTGTTGTATGAACTATGGGTCAGGGCCTGAACCAACAGGTCCTTGTCAAAAAATGAATAACCTATCGCCTTTTCTATTCCGTTTATATATTTATGATCAATCATCCTGTTTGAATTTCTTTAGCACCAGGGTGGCGTTATGACCTCCGAATCCGAAGGAATTGGTCATCGCATATTCTATATCCCGGTATATTCCCTTTCCCGCCACGATTCCCGAAAGGCTGCATTCGGGATCTATTTCGGTGAGGTTTATTGTCGGTGGAACAAAGCCTTCCTTTATCGCTGCGGCTGTTATTATTGCTTCCAGGGCTCCTACGGCTCCAAGGGTATGGCCTGTCATGGATTTGGTGGCGCTTACGGATATATTCTTTTCATTTTCTCCGAAAAGCCTTCTTATCGCCATTACTTCAGTCTTGTCGTTCAGCTCGGTGCCGGTTCCGTGGGCATTTATATAATCAATGTCGGCAACGCTTATGCCCGCATCCCTGATTGCATTCTGCATGCATCTGAATGCCCCGTCCCCCTCGGGATCGGGCGCAGTGAAATGGTATGCGTCGCATGTGGCCCCGTATCCTACAAGCTCCGCGATTATTTCGGCTCCCCTGTCAATGGCGTGCTGCATTTCCTCAAGCACAAGTATTGCCCCGCCCTCGCCCATTACGAATCCGCTCCTGTTGATGTCAAAGGGCTTGCAGGCCTCGTTCGGATCCTCTGCAAAGGATATGGATCGGTTTGCAGCGAATGCAGACAGCGAGAATTGAGTAAGAGGGGCTTCCCCCCCCCCGGCTATCATGACATCCATGTCGCCCCTTTGAATGAGGCGCATCGCATTTCCTACGGCGTAGGTCGACGATGCGCAGGCGGTTACCACACATTCCGCGGGGCCCTTTGCCCCCAGGTCTATGGCTATTTTCCCTGCGCCCATGTTGGCAATCATCATCGTAACGCTGAACGGGCTTATCCTCCTGCTTCCCTGGTCGTGGAAAATATTATACTGGCTTTCGATGGTCTGCATTCCGCCGACCCCGGACGCAACATAAACCCCCATCCTGTTCTTGTCAAAATCGGCTTTGTCCAGCCCTGATTGCCCGTAGGCCTCCAGCGCGGCGACCAGTGCAAACTGCGCGTACCTGTCAAGTCTCCTTGCCTCTTTTTTGTCAATAAAGTCCTCGGGATTGAAATTCTTGATTTCGGCGGCAACCTTTGTGGGAAAGTTTTCGGTGCTAAACCCTTCCACAAGGGTTATTCCATTTTTGCCGGATTTAATGTTTTTCCAGAATTCTTCAAAGTTCAGCCCGAGCGAAGAAACAACACCGGTCCCGGTGACAACCACTCTCTTCTCAGTCATAGACCCGACCTTTCATTTGCAACACCGTGAAGTGTTTTTTGTGCACAACGGCATCAGCCGCTTGAATCGACAGACGCCGGATTGAGCATTCTTCAATATTCATTTCATTCATGAATGTTGATAATCAGGTAAAAAGCCCCCGCGGGGGCTCTTTATTACTGATTGTTCGTTATGTAGTCAACAGCGTCCCTGACAGTGGTGATCTTTTCAGCATCCGTATCGGGGATATCGACTCCGAATTCATCTTCCATGGACATAATAAGTTCGACTATATCCAGTGAATCCGCGCCGAGGTCCTCGATGAATGATGCATCCATTGTCACCTGGTCTTCATCCACGCCCAGCTGATCTACTATGATTCCCTTTACTTTTTCGAATACCATTTAATTTACCTCCGCAATTAGTTTTTATTTACGAAATGGTAATGTTAATATATTACATTACCATACCTCCGTCAACATGAAGTACCTGTCCTGTTATAAATGATGTTTCCCCGCAGGCAAAGAATAAAACCGCTGCAGCCACGTCATCCGCCGTCCCAAATCGCGAAACCGGGATTCCTTCCAGATATTTCGCCTTCACCCCGTCGCCCAGGCCGACGGTCATGTCGCTTTCAATGAATCCGGGCGCCACGACATTGCAGGTTATGCCTTTTTTGCCCACTTCCTTGGCGATTGATTTGCTGAATCCTATCATTCCGGCCTTTGACGCAGCATAATTCGACTGACCGGGATTACCCGCGATTCCGACTACGGACGATATGTTGATTATCCTTCCCCAGCCTTTTTTCATCATGGGCCTTATGCCCGCCTTCGTGCAGTTGAAAACGCCCTTCAGGTTTATATCGAGCACCCTGTCCCATTCGTCCTCCGTCATTCTCATAAGAAGCATGTCCTTTGTTATCCCGGCGTTGTTCACGACTATGTCAATCGCACCGAACCTTTCCTCCGCGGCCCCGAACATCCGCGCGACGGCATCCCCGTCGGATACATCGCATGCGAACCCAAGGACTGCATATCCCGCATCGGCGAATTCCCCGATGGTTGCCGAAAAATGATCGGATTCCCTGCTTGCATTCAGGACGACATTTGCCCCGCGGGATGCGAAAGCCAGCGCAATCGCCTTTCCAATCCCCCTGCTTGCCCCTGTTACCAGCACATTCTTTCCTTTGAAATCCATGGCTACACCTTTCCCAGGAACTCAAGTACCTGCGTAAGCGACTCCATGTTCTCCGCATTCATCACGCAGGCGTCCCTGTTTGTTTTCTTTATAAGGCCGCCCAGAACCTTGCCCGGGCCTATTTCGATGAATGTATCGACACCCGCCGAAGTCATGTTCATGATGATGTTCGTCCACTTAACCGTGCTGCTGACCTGTCTGACCAAAAGATCCCTGATTTCGGCGCTTCCGTTTATTATTTCGCCTGTTGCATTGGCATATACGGGTATCTTCATATCCCTGATTTCTATTTTATCAAGCTCGGCCTTCAGTTTTTTGCCTGCTCCTTCAAGCAACCTGCAGTGGAAAGGCGCACTTACCGCGAGCGGAATAACTCTTTTCGCCCCCTTGGCCAAAAGCATATCACCTGCGGCAGCCAGTGCGGCAAGCTCCCCCGAAATGACTGTCTGTCCGGGGCAATTGTAGTTTGCGCAGGCTGCATATCCGATATCCGCGACAGCCGAACATACTTCCTCAACTGTATTTTCATCTAGTCCAAGGACCGCCGACATTCCTCCGACACCCTCGGGAACCTCATCCTGCATGTATGCTCCCCTTTTCTCGACCAGGGCCACCGCATCCCCAAAGCCGATCGAGCCCGACAGCACATGGGCCGTGTACTCGCCCAGGCTCAGGCCCGCGGTACAATCAGGAGCAGCCCCGGCGGTTTCCACCGCCTTATATATGGCCCAGCTTGCCGTGAGAATGGCCGGCTGGGTATTCCTTGTTATCTTAAGCCTATCCTCGGGGCCTTCGAAAACGAGCTTTTTCATATCGTATCCAAGCCTGTCGCCCGCTTCTTCAAATACTGCGGCCGCCTGCGGATAATTTTCAGCTATATCCCTTGCCATCCCAACATACTGCGCTCCCTGTCCGGGAAACACGAATGCCATTCTCCCCATTACATGCCTCCTTCAAGGTTAAGCTCGATATGCCTTACGATGTCGGCATCCACCAGCCTGGCCGTCTTTGCAATTACATTTTTGATCGTAATGGCCTTCGAACTTCCGTGGCTTTTTATTACCAACCCGTTTATTCCCAGTACAGGTGCTCCGCCGACCACATCGGCATCCATCGGCCTGAAGAACTCCTTGAGATCCTGCTTAAGGACAGATCCTGCGATTTTATTCCATAGGTTCCTGTAAAAAATTTCCTTCAGGCTTTTTAGGAAGTAAACCCCGGTTCCCTCAAGGAATTTAAGGAGCACATTGCCGACGAATCCGTCGCATACGACTATCCTTGCCTTGCCGTTAATAATATCATCGCCCTCTATGTTCCCGACATAGTTCAGTCCGGCCTTCTTCAGAAGTTCGTTGGCCTCCTTTACCTCGGCCGTTCCCTTTCCATCCTCCTCCCCGATGTTAACGAGACCGACCTCGGGATTATCAAGTGAATAAAGGGCCTTCATGTATTCATTTCCGAACCTTGCGAACTGAACGTAGCTCTCCGGCCTTACGGCCGAGTTCAGGCCGGCATCGATCAAAAGGGTCTCCCCTGCCTTAGTCGGGATTATGGCTCCGAGCGCGGGCCTTAGAACGCCTTTGAGTCTGCCCGCCAATAAAAGCGATGCCGTCAGGAGCGCGCCGGAATTCCCCGCTGACAGGAAAGCATCGCCTTCCTTGTCCCTGAGCATCCGGAATCCCACTACCATCGATGAATCTTTTTTATTCTTAATGGCCTCGGTCGGTTTGTCTGCATTGGTTATGACTTCTGATGTGTGCCTTACATCAATGCGCTTTCCGTCATAGGTTTCATTTTTCAGAATCCCATGTATCTCTTTGCTGTCGCCTATAAGGGTTATGTCAAATCCCGCATCGCTTTTCACGGCATCGACACACCCCCTGACTATCTCTCCGGGCGCATTATCCCCGCCCATCGCGTCAACCAGTATCCTCAAATTCCCATTACCTCCGCTAAATTGTTATCAGTATGAATTTGCCCCTGAAGACTTCCTTGCGATCCCTGTAGACCAGCACCCATACGACGAAATTATTCGTCCTTATCCTCTTGACCTCCGCCTTGGCGACAAGCTTGTCGCCGCAATGCACGGGCACCTTGTATTTTATATTTGCAACACCCACCAAAGCGACATCCGCATCAATCACGGATATGGCGGTGGATTCGGCGAAGGCATAGATGAAGTGTCCCCTCACGATGTCCGAACGCTCGAATGCCATTTCCTTTGTGGTGTCAAAGACCGCCACGCCGCGTTCGTTAAGGTCAAGGTCAAGCAGTTCCCCGACAATGTCCTTGTTGCCCAGCGACCTTACCTTCTCCTGGGTCCTGCGGGCCATGTCCTTTATTCTTTCCCTCAGCTCGTGTATGCCCAGTTCCAGACGGTCGAGCCTCACGGTCGGTATGCTGACATCGAGTCTCCTGGCAATATCCTCGTCCGTTAAAAAGGGTTCTGCGTCAATTATGTCCAATAATTTTTCATGCCGCAGCTTTTTGTTTTTAGAAGCTTTAGTCATAGCCACCCCTTATGATTAACAAATATGACCTGCTGATAAAATGGTCAAATAAAGTATAATTCATTTAAATATCATTGACAAGTGAAATTTGAAATTTGAAATCAGTGCCGGAATCCCCTGTCGTTTCAAGCCTCGGGAGAACTCAAACAGCGGTTTTCGTGTGAATTCCAAACATTTCATTTTATCCGTACGACGAATGATGTTATTATATTTCTATATATCATATTATGGAGGCGATTCGATGGATGTAGTCAAAACGACGGGACTGACAAAGCATTTCAAGAATGTCGCGGCCGTGTCGGAGCTTTGTATAAATGTGCCCGCAGGCTCCCTGTACGGGTTTCTCGGGCCCAACGGCGCCGGCAAGACCACGACAATAAAAATGCTGACCGGTTTTTTGAAACCCGACGCAGGAAAATTTGAAATAATGGGCGAATCGGTGGATTTCGGTGATTCGGCGTACATGAAGCACATCGGCTTCCTGCCGGATGTGCCTTCCTATTACAACTACATGAGCGGGAAGGAATTCCTTTCCATGTGCGCGCATTTTCATAAGGCCGACGGGAGCAATGTGCCCGGGATTATCGAGAAGACAGGCCTGGGTAAATTCGCCGCAAGGAAAATCGGCTCATATTCGCGCGGCATGAAGCAGCGCCTCGGCGTAGCACAGACACTTGTGAACGACCCGGCCATACTGATACTTGACGAACCGGTAAGCGCCCTCGACCCGGTTGGCCGGAAGGAAATCCTCGACATGCTTGCCTCCCTGAAGGGATCCAAGACCATCTTTTTCTCAACCCATATACTCGAGGACGTGGAAAGGATATGCAGCCATGCGGCCATCATAAACGAAGGCAGGCTTCTGCACGAAGGAACAATCAAGGACATCAAGGCCCTCGGGGGACACGGAAGGATCCTTCTCTCGCTGGAATCATCCGCAGACATACTGTCCGGGGCTCTTTCAACGGCCGGCTGGGTGGTTGATTTCAGCTTCGACGGCACTTCATATATCATCGAGCCAATCGGATATGATGAGGCGGGACGAGGAATCCCGGTCCTGCTGCAGCAGACCGGAGCCGTTCTGAAGCGGTATGAACAGGCTTCCGCCACCCTTGAGGATATTTTCGTAAAGGCGGTGAACAGCATATGAAGCTTGTATTCTTTAAAAAGGAATTCCTGGAATTCTTTCGCACCTATAGGTTCTACGTTCTGTTCGGCGTGTTCATATTCTTTGGCCTCATCAACGCCCCTACCGCGAAGTATCTGCCCGAACTTCTTAAAAGCATGCCGGACCTCGGGGTCACCATAGAGATGCCCGACCCGGTTCTGACTGACTCCTATGTTCAGTATTTCAGTAATGCGACGAATGCATTTTTCGCATTGATAATAATATTCATGGGTTCATTCTCGGGGGAAATCAAGAAAGGAACCATCTACCTGGTTCTGTCCAAGGGCGTGCCCAGGCCTGACTTCTATTTCTCAAAACTGCTAAATGCGATCATAATGTATACCATAGCCTTCGCGGGCTATACCGCAGTAACGATCCTTGGTACGATAATCCTGTTCAACGCATGGTATTTCAAAGGAATCCTTGCATCGGTTCTGTCTATTTATGTACTTGGGCTGCTGCTTGTAAGCGCGGTCCTGTCAGCCAGCTCAATAGCCAGATCCGCCGGTCCGGGGGCCTTTGCAGGATTCGGTCTCGTAATATTGCTCCCTCTGACGGATTTTCTGGGAAAGGCCGCGCCGTATCTTCCCGGCAGGTTGATGTCGCTTCCCGGGCGGATCATGTCGGGCGCCTCCATGCCCGGGGATGTGGTCCTTCCGTCATTGATAACACTGGCCTTCATGATTGCCGCAATAGCGGCATCATGCCTTGGATTTTACAAAAGGGAGCTATGATGAACGGATTCGAACGAATATATGCCGTAATGTCCGGCGGATCAACCGACCGCACACCATTCATGCCCAAGATCTGGGTGAGGCTGGCCTGTGAAATAACAGGAATATCACTGGTCGACATCCTGGCCGATCCTTTCCTTGCCATGGCATGCACCGTCAGGGCCGGCTTGATGTGCGATGCCGACGGCGCAAGGGTCTTCCGTTTCCCCAAAAGGCAGACGGTCCGCGACGAAGACGGGGGCCTGCTGGAAGTATCGGGCGGTGTTCAGATAGGGCGCATCGATACAAAGGGCGGTCTTTCGACCTATCTTTATGAAGACGGGACAATGGACATCGGCGACGAATATGAAATGACATTCGTACAGTTCAAAAAGCAGAAGTCGCCCCTCGTGAAATCCATCACCGACGCCCGCAGGATTGCGGTTCCGGGAAAAGCGCTTTTCAAGGACCTTGGCTTCGACTCATATTATAAAAAGATGCTGGCTGAAAGCAACGGCATTGCGATAGCCGGCGACTGTGGTTCCGCGACGCTGTCGTTCCATTCTCATTTCAGGGGCTCAGCCCAGTCGCTGATGGATTTCTATGACGAACCCGGGCTTGTATCCGCGGTAATGGACAAAGGCGTGGAAACCGCGGTCGCCCACGGCAAATTCTGCATAGACAGCGGCCTTCGGATCCTTCGCCTCAATGATTCCACTGCTAACATGAACGTAATATCCCCCGATATCTTCAGGGATTTCATCAAGCCGCGGTTTCGGGAAATCTGCGATGAACTGCATTCATACAACAAGGATGTGCGCATTTACTGCCACAACTGCGGGAACATTCTTCCAATCATGAACGATCTTGTCGAAACGGGGCTGGACTGCATCGCCCCTCTCGACCCGCTCGGCGGATTCAACTGCACCGACGCCAGGGCCGCTGTTCCGGAAGGCTATCCTCTGATGGGAGGCATGGACACCCTGTCTTTCATTAACAGGACTCAGGATGAAATAACAGCCGAGGCGAATGCCTGCATCGCGGGCGCCGGCAGGAACGGCGCATTCATACTGGGTACCGGCTGCGTCCTCCCCCCCGGCTCGGACCCCGGGCTGATAAAAGCGGCCGCCGCGGCCGCCCATTCCCATCGGATTGAATATTCGCGGGACAGGCGGATTGAAAGAGGTAAATCATTATGAAAAAATTTCTAAAATTGACTCTGCCGATATTCACGGCAATTATATTTCTTTGTTCATGCTCTTCAGAGGTCATTGACACCACGAACGGCTCCCCCTCTCCCGGCCTGCCGACATCATCCGCCTCTGCGACCTTACCCGGCACACCCGCCTCTTCAGAAACTCCGGCTCCTTCATCAACTCCCGCACCGACTCCGTCGCCGACGGCGGAGGCTCAAAAACCCAAGGTTATCCATGCTTTCCTCACATCTCCGATTGAAGAATCAAGACTCCCGATAAATACCAATGAAACAGCCGCCTATTCGGGCGATGTCCGCCTGACGCTTTATCTTGACAACAAGCCCGGGGATTGGATAAAAGATGATATTTATATTGATGCGAGCCCGATCGACCCGGTCCATGTTTACGTCGGTTTGTTCTCAATAACAATATATCTGGATGAAAACCAACCGGAGAACTACTCCCTGACAATCAAGGGCACCGACCAAAGCGACGATTATACTCCCGGCGGGGAATTTACGGTCCATTTCAGGCACAGCGCTCCCCTGACCTGTGATATATCCATTGCGGACCTGATGGTTTCCTCCTTGCATGAACCGCCTCTTTATCTTTCGGCACCTGTTCAGACCTTCCGCTATGCATTCAATAAGCCTGTCGACGCCGGCACGATTCTCTTTCCGGATTTCATGAAGGATTACATTATTGAGACAACATGGGTTTCCGATAGCGAGATGCTTCTGACCATATATGATCTTCAACCGCGCGGGTATATTCTCGGCATCGAATGCATTCTTGGAATGGTTCCGGAATATGGAAATAAAATGAAGTACAGCGGCCGCCTCCTTGACCCCATGCGATACGATTTGATTTACGGCTTCTCTGTTTTCTCCGGACAGAAATTGTACTCCATAGTCCCCGAAACAAATGCAACGGAAATATTGGATGACTTTGACTATGGCGTGGTATTCGAGGATGCGTCGAAGGACCTTGAATACTTGTCCCTTGGCATCATAACAAGCGAACAGGAAGGTTGGCATTATGCAAAAGCGATATATGAGGTGGAAAGCGGCGGGCTCACCCCCCTCGACACCAATATTTCAAGTTCGGTTTCCAAGGCGCTGGAAGCCGAAATAACCACATATGCCACCGGACTTTACAATCCCATGGTAATCAATGAATTCTGGAACGATGATAATAACTACCACTATTTCTTCGGCAACAGCATATTCAATATAGACCCGGTGGATCTATCCGCTGAGATTTATTTCTCTGATTACGAAACCAGCCGGCCTCCCTATCCTGTGTTTCATCTTGCCAACGGCAATATGGCAATCATGAGACAGTATGCCGGGCAGGAAGCCTATGAGAGCATAAACAGGCTTGCAATAATCGGAGACAATGATTATTCGGGAAATGAGTACAATCTGCCCTTTATAACGAAAAAGGGCGAAGGCTGGATCCAATACAAGGTCCATATAGCCGATGCGGGGGACAACAGGCTTTTCGTGAGCGGTTATGAAATGAAGCCGGGTGAGGAAAATATATTGAGCACATATCTTCTAGACCTTGAGGACGGCTCGTTGACTCCCTTTGCAAAGGGCAATTCGCTGATAGATTGTTATCCCGAAGCGGGATATGTGCTTTATGGCAACTACGACACTGTTGAAGAAAAGCACAAAGTTGATTGCTTCTCCCTTGAGGGTGATTTGATTCATACTCTTGTTCCGGACGATGGAGCCTATTTCCAGGAATTCATCTACAATAAATATAAGAATGTTTTCTATATCAAGCCCGGCCACCCCATCATGCCGGG
>JAWOIG010000024.1:0-11561 GCA_046484775.1 Clostridia bacterium
TCGTATAGTTCTGAATCTCGACAAGTCCCACAATCAATATAACCAATGACCAGACCGGAGCTATGAATTCAATCAGCCTGATAAGAAATTCCTCATTGTAGCTTATGAAATATGACATTATCGTAATAATCACCGTGCCAAGTATCATCGGGCCCATTGAATATATGGTCATCTTGTATATTGTGCCGAACGAGCCCTCTCCATCCTGGATTGACGTAACAAGATAATTGGTGGCGACAAACAATATGAATATGGCCAGGAATCCAAGGATAAGGGCTCCGAAATCTATGTCCTCGACTGCAATCGGTGTAAAAAGGAAATCCCTGCCAAACCGGGCATGCAGAAAAATACCAAGGAATAAAACATACCACACCGTTGCGCTGAGATAGCTTCCCCTTGCCTTTGTCTTGAGGTCGTAAAAAGAATTCACAGGGTGACTCAGAAAACTGAACATCAACAGCATATCGTCAATGACCCTGATACCTTCAATACTATCCTTTGCTTTCCTCAACGGATTGAATATATTTTTTCTTCTGTCTATTCCTTTTAGTATTGCCATCAGGATGAAGAATGCAATCAGCAGCACTATGATAATGGCAAGGTTTTGCTGCAGCCATACATTCCGCACTTCCCAATATGCCTGCGAATAGAAAAATTTATTGTTCGCAATTTCAAGATGGTACATCGCCTCTTCGTATCGCTGGGTATACAAATACACCTTGCCAAGCCCTTCATGGCCAAGCCTGAGCATTTGGTTTCTTGAAAGCACTTCGTGCCAAAGCTCCTCTGCCTTACTGTACTGCCCCAGCTTCAACGCCTCCAATGCCCCATATATGAGGTTCGCATATTCCGTAGGAACAAATGACTGCAGATATGCGGATTCAGAATCAACGGCCCATATTCTTCCCATGCTGTCCACGGCTACCGCCGACAGCTTTCTGAAGAGCCCCGAAATATCCTCTTCACCCAAAAATGCGCCAAATATATGCACAAGCTCTCCGTCAGGCGAGTATACGCCGATCGTGCCTCTGAGGGTAGCCGTATAAATTATCCCATTCTTGTCGACATATATATCAATCAGATCTATCGGCCCCCCGGGATCATTGAAGACATTCTGTCCCGCTGTATTGTGCTTTGCAATGTGCTCCGTCGCCTCGGTCCCCATAGTCGTTGAATATACTATGTTTTCATTGTCAACAAATACATTGGTCATCGTGAGAGGGACCTTGCTCTGAAGGTTTTTCTGTTGTTCCTCGGTGAAGAATATTTTTTGAAGTTCCTCAACCAGGTTCAGCGTGACCTTGTTTGTGGCAAAATATCCCAGGAACCGTCCGCTGTTTGACAGATGAATTATGCCATTGAGCACACCTTCGCCTATGATGAACATGTTCTTTTTTGTATCAACGGCTATTTTAGCCGGATTGAATGGAGTCTTCCCAAAAGCCACATCCGAAGGCCTCGTGAAGGACTCAATAAGTTTCCCGTCCTTGTCAAACCTGTGTATCGCCCCTGCCTTTGAATCAGCGACATATATATTGCCGTCATCAGTGACAAACACGCCTCTTGGTGTATTTATAGCACTATCCTGTATAACCATGACGATCTTATTTGTCCTTACGTCAAACTTCACTATCCTCTTGTTTCCTGTGTCCGCAATATAAAGCATGTCGTTTTTGTCGATGAATAGTTCCTCAGGCGCCTTGAGGGCCAGGGATATAAAAGTGTTATCGGGAAGGTATGCATCCTGAGTTTTGGTCCATCTGCCCTTGGAGTTGAATGCCCAGGTATACGAAGTTGCAGGCGCGGCAAAGGTAAATGAACTTCCGGTCATTACCAGCAGGATTACCGTTATTAAGGATATTGCGATTCCTCTTTTCATTCCATCTCCTATTTGATGCCCGAATGTCTCATTGTATTATTGATCCTCGATTGCAGGAATATAAATATTATCAGGTTTGGAACAAACATAATGATGCCTGCCGCCGCCGCCATTCCGGCTCCCGCAAGGGATCCCTCCATTACCCTGTCCGTCAATCCCCCGAGATAAAACGCAAGTGTCTTCAAAGACTCATCATTTACGAACAGGTTGCTTGATTCCGTGCTCCCCCATGCCATTTGAAAAGTAAGTATGCCTACGGTCGCAAGCGCCGGGGATATTATGGGCAGTATGATCTTCCATAATACCTGAATATCCCTTGCTCCATCGATATGAGCGGCTTCTATCAATGCGTCGGGAACCTGGTCAATGAACTGTTTTACCAGAAAAAGACCTACGGGCATGACAAGAAGCGGCAACACATGCACTGCGAATGTATTGATTAGTCCTGTCCGCTGTATTATCAGGTATCTGGTGATTGTAACAGCTATGGGAACAAACATAAGGGCGAGCTGGTTAATTTCAAACAGTGTTTTTTTCAGCTTGAACTTTTTCTTTGAAAGTGCGAATCCGGCCATTGCTATGAATATGATGTTTCCCGATACCGAAAGAACAGCCACAAGTATCGAATTGAACAGATACCTGCTCATTGGCACTCCGGTTGTTGATGCAGTCTGCCACAGCATCTCAAAGTTATTCATCGTGGGTTTTTGCACAATGAACCTGGGAGGAAACATAAAGAGTTCGTCAAGCGGCTTGAATGCATGATTCAATATGTATAGGACCGGAAGCATCATGAACAACACTATCGGAATGAGAACCAGATAGAATTTCATCTGTGATTTATGGAACTTCTTGGGATTGACTTTATTCAGCTGATAACTCATTTCTTCGCCTTTACCTTTCTGTCGGCATCACCGAAAAGCTTGTACGCGACCCGTGCAAACAACCAGACTATTAGAAGAAGTACGACGGATACGGCAGCCGCATAACCCATTTCATATCTTTGGAAGCCATAATCCTCGATATGATTTATAAGCAGCTGCGCGGAATACTGGGGAGTCGGATTGGTGCCGGACAAAGTCACCCCGATCCATCCCGCGTTGAACGCTCCGACTATGGCCATGACCGCGCCAAAAAGCATCTGGGGTTTCATTGAAGGTATCGTTATGTATACGACTTCCTGGAATCTGTTCTTGACTCCGTCGATGTATGCGGCTTCATACAGCTCCGGACTGACATTCATGATTCCGGCTATCATTGCCAGAAAGCCTATTCCCATCGAACTCCAAAGCGCCACTATAATGACGATTGTCATAAGATAGTCGGGCGACACAAGAAATTGTATGGGCTGGTCGATCATATTCAACCTAAGCAACAGCGAATTGATATACCCTGCTTCGCTTCCGCTGAACATTGTCCTCCATACTACGGCTATGAAGACCGGTCCCACCATTGAAGGGGTATATAGTATCAGGGATATTATAAGTCTGGGGGTCTTTTGTATCTGGGTGAGCATCCATGCCAAAAGAAATGCAAGCACATAGCCCCCGGGCCCTACAATCAATGCATACTTGATTGTGTTTGGAAGCACATACTTCAGAAACACCTCATCCTGTGTCAGCAGCATCACATAATTGAACACCCCGGTGAAGTCGGGACGCTGTATTACATTGAAATGCGTCAATGACAGGGCAAAGGCAAAAATTACAGGTATAAGAACAAAAAATATAAAAAGCGCAACATAAGGCAACAGAAGCCAGAATGTGGAGGAACCTGCTTTTTTTCTGAAATATTCAACCGCCTTCGCCAACTTTCGCTTCATGCTCAGTCTACCCCTTTGTTTCTTTCAATCTGCTCCTGTATCCAGTCAATGTCCCTTACCGTATAATTTTTGATAATGTTGCCGTCCTCGTCAATATATCCGAACTCAATCATCTTTCTCTTGATTTCCCTGTTTATGGTCACTATCTGCTTGTCTATTGCAATCCTTGTCGGCTCATTGTTATAGACCGACCTGTTCCAGATGTCTGAAATCCCCCTTTCAAGCATATACTGGCCCGGGGTCCTTGGAACATCCCTGAGCCACTTGACCTGTTCAAGGATGATTTCCTTGTCCTGAATATCAATCGAGGAATTGGATACGGCCTCAAGATTTCCCGAAAGCCATATATATTCAGGCCCATATATTGATTGAAGCCTGTATGAGTAATTCGTCTGAACTTCGGCGCCGCTCCACCACTTTAGGAACTCCCATGCTTCTTTCGCTTTCTTTGTACCTTCAAGAATAATGCTGCCTCTGCCGTTTGCGATGATCCATCGGTTGCTTTTACCCTCTGTGTCCTCCATCGACGGATATGGCGCCATTTCCCATTTCCCTACAAGCTCGGGTGCGGCATTCTTGATCTGCAGATATGTCGTAAAATCCGCAATGCCGATGGGAAGCGTCCCATACCTGAAGGAATTATAGAAAAGAGGTTCTTGTTCAGGCAGCGAGTACATGGTGAATAGCTTGGCCAGGTACTCAAGCCCTTTGACGGAATTCTCATTGTCTATGGTTGACTTAAGTCCGTCTTCGCTATATATGGTTCCGCCCATTTGATAAATGAAAGGACTTGTTTGATAGAACCACTTCAGGGAGCCACCTCCGGCAATCGGATGATAGAAATTCATTCCGTAGCGCTGCAATTCGGGAAGAAGTTCCGTAACGTCATCCCAAGTGTCGGGCACTTCAAGACCAAGGCTGTCAAAGATATCCTTTCTATAAAAGATTGTAAAAAATTCCAGTGTTTCCGGAAGGGCATATACATTGTCCTCAAGCACATACGGAACAAATGCACCCGGGGTAAACCTGTCTGCAACAGTCCAAAAATCATCGAACTGCGTCAAATCATAGGCGGCGCCTCTTATTGCCAGGTCAAAAGGCATATACGACAGCAGCCCCATTGCAATATCAGGGGCATCCCCCGCAGCTGATGCAAGTATCAGTTTGTTGGCGTCAGGCATGACGGATATCTTTACTTTTATACCGGTGGAAGGCGTAAACTCTGAATCCACCATCTTCTGAAGGGTATCCACCTGGGTTATCGCCCTGTTTACCCATATATTCAGCATTTCCTCATCATTCCTGACAACATACTTGTCCGATGTGAATGAAGACATGAATTTATTGAAACCGGCCATAATCCGGGCAACGAAACCGGCATTGTTCCTCATGTCCGGTTTTCCGGTGTAAAATGTGAATTCATTCAGGGAAACAGGCTGAAGACTCAGGGTTTCCATTGAATTCCCGATCATCTGGTTGACCGAACCGGATCCGCTGTAAAGGTCGTCAAAATATAAAGGCAGCTCATCAGGTTCCTCAAGCATCTTGTCAATCTTGAAAAGCGCCTTTTGCAGATTTGAAAGTGCGCTGGATCTAGGTCCATTGGGTGCATAGATTGAAAGCTCCTCAACAATATCCTTGATCAATGTATCATAAGCAAGCAGATAACTCTCTGTTTCGGGAATATATTCAAGAAGCCTCCAGGTCCTGTTTTTGTCAACTTCCCTTCCGGTGATTTTCCTTATATCAAGTGAGAATTGGTTTATATGGTCGCTAATCAACTGAAGTTTTCTGACCTGCTCGGATATTCTCTCATAATCCGCAGTAAATGTAAGCGTATGCATGCCTTTCGACAGATAGAACATATACGGATTGCCCCGGTCATCGGCAACCGTCATATAATTGAATTTATTGCCCCTTACATATTGTAATGGATATGCCATGACTTCAGCGAAAGGAATTTCGCCGTCTATTCTGATTGTTCTGAATACACTGTATTCATCCTTTCCGGGAATATAGTGCATTGCAAGTTTATAAAAACCTTCCTCCAAAGCCTCCACCTCATAAGTAATGCTCTTTCCCGGATTCCTCCAGGACGAGCCTGATACTATGTTGAGCTTTTTATCAATGGTGTCGAAGGGCGCTGCCGTAGGCGATTCGTACGAAGCCATGCTTATATAAGATGAGTTCTTATATATATAGTCTATTGCATTGACGGCTATATTTCCTTTCCCCTCAGCTTCAGGATACATTGCCCTGTATTCCTCATATGAAGGAACTGCTACCGGAGCCGTCAATTCAAGCTCTTTTATTATGAATTCAGTTGATGACTGATTCATCAGTTCAATTGTATTTTTACCTTTTATAAAGTAGAAAAGCAAAGGTTCGACCTTGTAAAAAGTATTATTGTATAGAAAAATCTCATAGCTGCCTTCAACTTTTACCTGAAGCGGCAGTGCTTCATCCCCGTAACTGTCTGTTTCAAAATCCTTGGTTTCATCCATCCAAAAAATCGGAACATCTATGATATTGGCTTCATAGAAAGGGGGTTCACCGTTGATCGCCAGACTGACGGTTGCATTATTGAGGGCCCTTTCATCAACTTCATACACCATTCTGATATTATAAAGACCCGATTCATCCACATTGACGGCATATTCATTCTTTTCCTTGTATCCAATGAACTTTTCTTCTTTTATTCCAACATCCGCACTTGCTTGTCCGAGGTATTCCCCTGATATGTCATCCAGGTATTCAAAGTATGTATACCTTGAATTTTCAAGTGTATTGTAAAGAAAATCAAAAGCCTCGGCGGATTCCTGTTCAGTAATTGGTCCGCAAGCATCGTAGAACACGTTCACTCTGCTTATGATTACAAAAACAGATATTATAAGTATTGCCGCTGCAGAAGCTATCAATATTGATTTTAGCCTTTTCATGTTGCCCCTCTAAAATTATAAAGGATCACCAATCCCGAGGGATTGGTGATCCACCCGTTCAAGACATTTGTTTATTTGCCATAGAATTCTGTCAGTGCTTCATCAATTGCTGAAAATACATCAGCAAATCTCTTGTCGGCAAGGTCGTCCCATTCCGCAAGCCTTGCTTTTACATTGTCGGCCCAATTCGGTTCTGTCCTTATGGCCCCGGCATAATTCACATCCCACATGTTGAGGTATTCCTGGAGAATTAATCTTCTTTCTCCCTCTTCATTGTAATACCATGGGTATACCTTGTCACTTACATCCCAAAGCTGTCCGTCTTCCCACAATTCAAGGACATAATGGAATCCGGGCATGAGCTCCTTGTCCTGGAATCTCTTGTGCGTAGGAACTGAATACCATGCAGCCATCTGCTTGTTGAATTCTTCGCCTACGACATAGGGGAATGAATCGTTGAGTGCCGGTGCAAGCGTCTCGCCGTCAAGGAACATTTGATTTGCCCTTGCTTCCCATGAACGTGTATCAGCGGTCCAGAAAGCTGCGAATGTATAGGCAATCTTTGTCTTCATAAGTTCTTCATCCGATATAGCGGGGTTGCCGTCATCCATCGCATAATTATAGACGGAAAACGGATCGATGACTATTCCGACGGTATTGCCTACGAATTCCGTGCTGGGTCTTGGATATATATCCCAGTCTGCTGCCTTGATTCTCATGGCATTGGCTTCGTCGGGATGCGCCCCTGCACCCATCATCCATGGATCGCCCGCATTCGTAAGCAGCTTGTTTTCAAGGAAGAACTTGTGGCTCCACCACCAGTGTCCATCCATTACTTCCGATGGTATCTTGCCTATCTCATTCTGTGCCCATACTGAATATCCGGACCACTTTGCAATGTAGTCCACCAGAGACTTGACTTCATCGGAATCAAGCTGAACATAATCTTCATCCGGGAATTGTCCCAGCGAATATGCTACTGATTTTGTTCCTGTCGTTATAAAGCTGAACGGTGTGTCCATGGCTCCGTAGAAATTCTCCATGTCAGCCTGTGATATGAAGTCGGTGTATTCGTCAATGGTCCAGTTCGCTTCAGGTACGTCAAGATTGTTGTCCTCGGCCAGTGATTTGTTCACATAAACACCCCACGGCAACAGGTATTGCGGAAGAGCTGCCTGGACATCTCCGAATTTCATAAGATCCATTATTCCGGGATTCAGCGACTTATACAGCGGATCATCGGAAAAAATCGAAAGATCTGCAACAAGCCCTTTCCGAATCATTCCGGGTATGTCGGTCTCGACAAAGAGATCCGGATACGCGCCATATTCAGCCTTGAAGTTTTCCTTGTGCTGTTCCCATGTTCCGTTGGCATCATCCGGACCATCAACTTTTGCAAAAACATTGATCTTAATGTTCGGATATATTGCATTGAATGCTTTTGCAACGGCATAAGCGGCAGCCTGGTTGAACCCGCCGATTTCCTCAGGAGACAAGTCCTTATGTCCGATATCCTCCATGTAGGTGCCGTCACCGGACCACATCATTATGGTCAACTCGCCCTCGGTATTGGGGTCAAGCTGTTCATAGGTCGGCTCCGGGGTTGGGGTTGCTGTTGGCTTGGCCGTAGCTGTCGGTGTTGCCGATACATCAGGTGTTTCCCCCCGGTTTACACATCCGGCAAAAAATGTAACAGCAAATAAAACTGTCAGCACCAGTGCCAATACTTTCCTTTTCATGAATAATCCTCCTTTATAAACTTTTCTTTTTATATATTATGCGTTTTACATTATGTTTTACTTCAGATGCAAACGCATTATAACATTTTACGAAATCGATTTCAATAATTATTTTAAAATAACTGGGAACAGGTTATCACGCCTGCTTCCAGCGGTATTTCAATCGTTATCAATTTTCATTACAGACGCCCTTTCAACAACACTGACAGGTATTCTGGGGAGGTGGCTGTCCACCTTCTCATCATTCATTAGCTTGTTCAGCGTGTCTGCAACGGTTTTACCAATCAGCTCCTTGTTTTGATAAATGGTAGTCAATGCAGGCGACGTGTGCTGAGCCATCTCAATATCGTCGAAACCCACAACGGAAACATCACCAGGCACTTTCATTCCTATGGACTCCAGGGCCTGCATTGCACCTATGGCCATTATGTCGGCCCCTACATAAATTGCAGTAGGTCTGTTTTTATTCGAGAACTTTCTCATGAAATTCTTTGTCAGATTATAGGTTTCCTGGAAATCATACCAGCTTGCCTCGGCAAAATACAGCTCGTCGTATTGAAGCCCCACCTTCCTGAGTCCCTCAAGATATCCTACATATCTCTCGTGGCCCGCCCTGGTATCCCTTGGTCCGGCTATATGGGCGATTCTTCTGTGTCCCATGCTATACAAGTATTTCACGGCCATTACGGAGCCCCCTTCGTTATCGGATGCAATGAGAGGGGTGTCCTTATAGCGTATATCTGTTGTAACGCATTTTATTTTGCTGGCCAGCAGTTTTTCAACATCGATATCATCAGGCTGCGCGGTGATTATGAAGACACCGTCCACGTTTCTGTATTTGCAATGCTCCAGATATCCCATTTTATTCTTACCCAATGTATTGTTGATGAATACGGTGTCATAGCCATATGAGCCTATTACTTCTCTGAACGATTCAAGGACAACCGAAAAATACTGGTGTTCAAGGCCTATTCCCAAATCTTCCGAGAACATTACCCCTACAAGATAACTCTTATTTGTTTTCAGGCTCCTCGCAGTAGGATTAGGCACATATTCCATGTCGGCAACAACCGCCATGACCTTGTCCTTTGTTTTTTTGCTTATATCCTTGTACCCGTTGAATACTTTTGATACGGTGGCGGGACTCACGCCGGCCGCCTTGGCTATGTCATATATTGTTGGCATAATATCCTTTTCCTCTTTTCTTTTATGTATTCAAATAATATATGTCGTTATGGAATGCGGTTCAATGCTTTCCTGCAAATACAGTCCATCGACATCAACACCCAGTTTTGTCTCAGCATCCCCCTCGTTCATGATGACGACAACCGTCATGCCCTCAGGGGTTTCAAATGCCGCCAAATGAATGGATTCGGCATTACACTCGCTGTGAATTCTTCTCGAGCCCGGCTTCACATACTTGCTGAAGTGACCAATATAATAATATGAGTTATTGAAATGAAGCTTGCCTTCCTTGGTGTTGCAGATGATCGGGGCATCGCAGTAGTTGCCCACATGATTGGGGCCTCCCATTTCGTCAAGAACTATATTCCAGTCCAAATATCCTTCGCACCAGTTGTTCATATCTCCTATAATGTTGCGTCCGTACCTCTCGCCCACACTCCAGTCGCCGATGTGGACGCCTCCCTCCTGACATCCCTCCGTAAACAAAAGATGCTTGTCCGGATACATGTCGTGGACTTTACCGACGTTCTCAAAGTCCTCGGAGACATACCAGTGGAAACCCGTTCCCCAAATATAGCCGGCGGCACCGGGATCGGACAGAATCTCCCCGGCCCTTTTCAAGATAATGTCCCTGTTGTGATCATGGATGATTATTTTTACATTCCCAAGCCCGGCATCATGCATGGCGGGTCCTAGAAAACTTTTTACAAAATCCCTCTCTTCTTTGCCCGTAAAGATACATGAATCCCATGACTGCACTGCCTCAGGCTCATTCTGCACCGTAATACCCCAGATATCCAAACCGGCTTCCCGGTATTCCTTGATGAAGCGCACCATGTAATCAGCCCAGGTGCTTTTATATTCGTCAAGCAGACTCCCGCCGTGGTTCATGTCTTTATTCGTTTTCATCCACCCGGGCGGACTCCATGGAGAGGCAAGCAGCTTTATGCCGGCGCCTCTTCTGATTATCGCATCTTTGATCAGGGGAATGATATATTCCATGTCATGTTCAATCGAGAATGACCCGAGGTTTTCATCCATCTCATCGACATAAGTGTAATTGCCAAGCGCAAAATCGCAGCTGTTTATATGTATCCGGCCCATATTGTAACCAAGCCCCTTGTCAACGTCAAAATATGCACCAAGGACTTGATTACGCAGATTTGCATCTATTTTTGACAAGGTTACCGCGGCAGCTTCCGTAAAAGCTCCTCCGAATCCAATTATCTCCTGATACTTTCTTGTTGAATCGACCAAAGCATTTATAAATAATTTATTTCTGTCAACATAAACATAAACCGATTTCTCTTTCAGTCTGTCCCCGGAATATTTTGATGTAATTATCTTACTTGCCATTGATATTCCCTAAATCGATTTCGTTCTCTTATAAATTATACCAACATGCTTCAATTCAGTCAACACTCTTTTTAGAATCACCTGTGTCAATAACCCCAGGGGTTTTTGACGCACTTTTTATGAGCAAAGGAACTTTGAAGTTTTTATTTTCCAAAAATGCTATATAATGTATTTAACCAATGAGCATGATTGCGGATAGCAGGTATTGGATTAATGAAAAAAAGAATGAGCAAATTCAGAGTACGGGTTTTTTTGCTGATTTTTATGTTGTCGCTTTTTTCACTATCAATATATTCCATATTAATCACTACGCAAATGACTACAATCACCCGGGAGAACGCATACAAAGATATCAGCCACAATGCCATGGCAATTCGCAATCAAGTGGACCAAAGCATGACGGCGGTAGAAAATCTAGTTTCAATCCTGGCTCGCTCAGAAGCGGCAAAGCAAGGCAATTATGAACAGTTTGATATACAAGTAAAAGACATAATAAATGATGTCCCCATAATTTCGCAAGTATATATCATAGACACCTCGGGAATGCAGATATATAAGTCTTCCTTTGCCGACACATTGGGAGAAAGGTCGGACAGGGACTATTTCATAGAGGCGATTGAAGGCAATTCCGTGTTTTCCGA
>JAWOIG010000038.1:0-4787 GCA_046484775.1 Clostridia bacterium
CGACTTCAAACGCCGTTTTGAATATCCTCAATGAATTCATATCGAGAACCCTGAAGGAAGTGAGGGAAGCCGGTGAAGAATGATTTGAGAACGGTCTTCTATAGAAACCTGTGGAAGGAAAATCCGGTAATAAGGCAGATTCTGGGGATTTGTTCCGCACTGGCTGTAACGAACAGGGTGGACAACTCGCTCGTCATGGGCATCGGGCTTATATTTGTAACCGCTTTTTCAAGTCTTACGCTTTCAGCCCTCAGGAATTCCATACCCGACAGAATCAGGATGATAGTGCAGACCCTGGTCATAGCCGCGTATGTAATCATCGTTGATATTCTGATTAAGGCCGGCCTTCCCGAAATAAGCAAGGCCCTGGGGCCTTATGTGGGTCTGATAATAACGAACTGCATAATAATGGGAAGGGCGGAGGCCTTCGCGAGAAAGAATCCCCCCGTCATCTCATTCTTCGACGGATTGTTCGCGGGCATAGGGTATACCATAATATTGCTTTGCATAGCACTTGTGAGGGAAATCCTCGGATTCGGGACTATATTCGGCTACAATGTCAATTTCCTGAATCTTACAAACTGGACGATAATGGTTGTACCGCCCGGCGCATTCTTCATGATAGCAATCCTTATATGGATATCATCGGGAGTAATGGACCGCAGGCTCAGGAAAAAGGAAAGAAGCTAAAGGAGGAAACGGAATATGACAAGTCCGGAAATAAGTCCATTCATAATATTTTTCGCATCAATCATAACCAGCAACATGGTTCTGACCAATTTCCTGGGAATGTGCTCCTTTATTTCGGTTTCCAATGAGTACAAGACCGCATCGGGGCTGGGCAAGGCCGTGACGCTCGTGATGGTGTTCACCACCGTCATAAATTTCGCCGTATACAAATTCCTCATAGTACCGCTTGAACTTGAATATCTGAGGTATGTCATATTCATCATTGTAATCGCCGCCTCCGTACAGGTAATAGAGCTGGCGATGGACCGGTTCCTGCCGGAGCTGCATATAAAGCTTGGCATATTCCTTCCCCTGATAACCGTCAATTGCGCGATACTCGGAATCAGCCTTTTCATGGTAATAAGGAATTACAATTTTACACAGTCGCTTCTGTTTGGAATCGGAAGCGGCCTTGGCTGGTGGCTTGCCATATCGACCCTGGCGGCCATTCGGGAAAAGACAGGGAAGAACAAAATACCCAAAGGCCTTGAAGGCCCGGGCCTAACTTTCATCATCATAGGATTGATGGCGCTGGCGTTCATGGGGTTTTCGGGCATGTTCGCAATACAATAACTGCAATACTTTGACAAGACGGAGCGGAAATGGAGATACTCAAGACAATACTGGGCATAACCGGAATATCGACCGTTTTGGCGGTGTTCATCATAATTGCCGAAAAATTCCTGAACAACTACGGCGAGTGCGGGATTGACATCAACGACGGCGAAAAGCTGATCAAGGTTGACGGCGGAATCTCTCTGCTGTCGGCTCTTGCGTCAAATAAAATATTCATACCCTCGGCATGCGGCGGAAAGGCCACATGTGGTTTGTGCAAGGTAAAGGTGCTCGGTGGAGCGGGACCGGTGCTGCCTACGGAAGAGCCTTATTTGAGCAAGGACGAACGAAACGGCGGAATCCGACTGTCGTGCCAGGTCAAGATTAAAAAGGACCTGAGGATATATATCCCTGAAGAACTGTTTAAAATAAAGGAGTTCAATGCAACGGTAACCCGTATTACGGATTTGACAAGGGATATCAAGGAATATCGCTTTGAATTCAGGGAAGGCGAGGAAATATCCTTCAAGGCCGGGCAGTACATGCAGATTGAGACAAAGCCATATGGCAAGGTAAAGGAGAGGGCGATAAGGGCATATTCCATTTCATCCCCTCCATCGGACAATAAGGGCATTGAGCTTATCATCAGGAAGGTTCCCGGAGGCGTGTGCACGACCTATATGCATGAGCATGTCAGGGAAGGCGACGAAGTAATGATCACGGGTCCATACGGGGAATTCTATATGCGCGATGATTCGGATGACTATGTCTTCATGGCCGGCGGTTCGGGAATGGCTCCGATAAAATCCATAATATCGGATATACTCGAGAAAAAGCTGGACAAGAAAATGATATTCTTTTTTGGAGCGGTTACGAAAAAAGACCTTTTCCACACGGAATTCTTCAGGGAACTTGAAAAAAAGCACGGTAATTTCAAATATGTGCCTGCGCTGTCAAATCCCGGCCCCGACGATGAATGGGAAGGGGAGACAGGACTTGTGACGGATGTAATGAAAAGATATGTGGAAACGGGAAGGAACAGGCATGCATACCTGTGCGGAAGTCCCGGTATGATCAATGCATGCATAAGTGTGCTGAGCTCAACGGAATTTGATGATAACAAGATATATTACGATAAATTTTAGAGGGTGATTTTATGAAACAGGGGCCAAGGCTGGACATGATACAGGAAAACATGAAGCCGGGGGCATATACAGCCCATGGTTTTCTCGGAGAGGACAACCGCATGCTCAAGGACATTCTCAGGGAAGACAATTCAGCCGTTGAAAGGCATGGTATCTCACATGAAGAAATTGCCGAAAAAATGCGGCATTTTACGGAAATCGGCAGACGTTTTCCGGAATCTACCGTAACCGATGGAGATTTCGAGATTACCGTGGACGACCACAGGGGATTCATACCATGTCCATTCGCAGACAACGAAAAATCATTGAAGACCAACACGAAGCTTCTCAACAAGAAGACGGGGAAAACGGTGTACTGGTCCGACCTTAGCATACACATGATCATGAACCATGGATTCTACGAAGGAAAGGGTTCCTTTTTCAGAACCGAGCCGGTCGAACTCGCAAAAATACTCGGTCTGATCGAGTAATATATTGCAAGGAGGGATATCATGTATGTTGTTTACAAATATCTAGGATGGGTCAACATAGGCCTTCTGGTGCTTATACTGGCGCACTTCATTTTGCGAAGAATAAACAGGATCGGGTTTTCCAATAAAAATAGATTCATGAAAAAGGCAGCCGCCTTCATGTCGAAAATACATCCTTACCTGACGATTGTACTGACGGCGACGGCATTTTTACATGGTTTCAATCTGGCCGGAGGAATACGCTTTCACAGCGGCTACATAGCATTCATAGCCATCCTTCTGCAGGCAACGGCCGGAGCGCTCGTCAAGGCACGGAAAAAAAAGCAGTTTCTCATAATCCACAGGTTTACGGGAATCCTGCTGGCAACCGCCGTCATAATCCACGTGATAATAATGAAAACATGATGGATTTCAAAAACAATGCATCATTCGGAGAATCGCCATTGCTTATGGGTAAATAAGAAGCAATGAGGTGGTCGAAATGAAAAAGATTAAGAAAATATTCAGTGCGGTTGAAACAATGGATGGGGCCGGGGTAAGGCTGAACAGGGTGTTCGGATTCAATGAAATTCCTGAGTTCGATCCGTTTCTTCTCCTTGATTACTTTTCCACGGATAATCCAAGGGATATTGAAAAGGGATTCCCATGGCATCCGCACAGGGGAATTGAAACCATTACTTACATACTGAAGGGAGAAGTCGAGCATCAGGACAGCCTTGGCAACAAGGGAGTAATCGGTCCGTCTGAAGTCCAGTGGATGACGGCCGGAAGCGGAATCATACATCAGGAGATGCCCGTAACAGCCGGTGGCAAGGGAATGGAGGGATTCCAGCTTTGGCTCAATTTAAAATCGGCGGACAAGATGACATATCCACAATACGGCGATATAAAGGCGGACATGATTCGGACGGTTGTCGAACCCGGCCTGACCGTGAAAGTCATCGGAGGAACATACGGAAAAACCGAAGGTCCTGTCAGGAGGGATTCCCTGGGAGTGGTATTGCTTGATCTGGATATGCAGGCGGGAACGGAGTACACTCATGAACCCGGCGAAGGAACAAACACATTTATTTTTGTCTACAAAGGATCCGGCATGTTCGGAGAGCCGGCTGAAAAAGTGTCGCAGAAGCAAGCCGCGGTTTTCAATGGAGAGGGAGGAATCAGAATCAAGGCCGGGGAAAACATGAGGTTCCTGATCTTCGAGGGATATCCGCTCCGCGAGCCGATATCATGGGGAGGCCCGATAGTCATGAATACAAGGGAGGAACTCCGTACAGCATTCAGGGAGTATGACGATGGTAACTTTATAAAACATAAACAAGGTAATGACGGATAATGGTATTCCCTATATAATGGCGCACTAATGTACCGTGTTCGATATGAAAGTTGAAAATTCACATGCATCCGGAGAAGCTCTTGCGGAGCGTCCTGAAGCATGGCGGGTTTGTGGGAATGTTTCGTCGGTTAAGTGATATAATTGAACCGGAGGCCGAAAATGGACAGACCGAACATACTGCTCATATTTGCCGACCAGTGGAGGGGCGATTTTCTGGGAAGCCTGGGCCATAGGGTAAAGACGCCGTTTCTCGATCAACTTGCGGGAGAAGGAATGACCTATACCTCGGCGTACAGCGCTACCCCGAGCTGCATTCCGGCCAGGGCAAGCCTACTTACCGGGATGAGTGGATCATCCTGCAACAGGCTCGGATATATGGATGGGGTTCCGTGGAAATACCCAGTAACCATGCAGGGATGTCTGCGGGATTCGGGATACCTTGCGATAAATATCGGAAAGACCCATTATTATCCAAGAAGGGCAAGCCTCGGTTTTGAAATAAACAGGCTGTATGATCCCCAGAACTGGCTTGACGGCGAACCAAGCGATTAT
>JAWOIG010000229.1:0-11048 GCA_046484775.1 Clostridia bacterium
GGTGTACACATAGCGTTATAATGTGAATAAATTGATGCATCAAAATAACCGGGGGGTGAGGTTGGACACACTTTTTTACTAAAGAGGAGATTAATAAAATACGATGAACGAGGAAAATGAACTTTTTCAAGAATCCGTCATCGGTTTCAGGGAATTAAGAAACAACATAAGCGAGGTTTTTGAAAACGTAATTTACAACTACAAGATTATCGAAAGCTCAAACAAAAAGAGGAGAAATTCAGATTCAGCGGTAATACTGGCGGCAAAGCTACTTGACGGCATACTGTATGCCTACGCATTTAATCCTGTCGTACAACATGATACACAGACGGGCTTACAAAAGATAGTCTTACGGGAAATCGACATATACGGAAGTGGAGAAACAGAAGAGGATGCCGCAGCCAGCCTATTGAATGAAGTGATAAAAGCTACCGTTGAATATTTTCGGGATATCGACCTCAACATGAGAATATACCAACAAAAGATTAAACTTCCGTATTTTTTAAAGATCAAGCAATGCAAGACCCTCCGGGAGCTTGAAGACCTATTGTCATTATAATCCCCCTATAAAAGCAGCTTCGGTTTTACCGGAGCTGTTTTTTCCGGCGGTTGACCCGAATTCTTTATCCGCCCGTCAATTTTAGTAAAAAATGTAGAAATCTAACAAAAAAAACCAACTGGCAAAAAGTACAATGCGATGATACATGGTATAATGAGTTCAAGTATAAGGTTGTATGTTACTTAACACGTACACTTGGGTTTGCCATTTATAATAAAATGATAACCGCCGAAAGCAGGATTCATAATAATGAAAAAACTGATTAATAGGATCAGAACAAGCATCTGGCTATATCCATTGATTTATAGCTTGTTTGCATTGGCACTCTCAATAATTATAACAATCTTTGATAAATTATATGCGGATGATTTGGTCTGGCATATGAATGATTTATTTTATACAACGACTTCATTGGCTGAAACCGTATTGGGTATTGTAGCCGGCGCTTTTATTACAATTGCCATATTTACGTTTTCAACAACCATGGTGGTATTGACAATGTATTCCTCACAATTTACACCGCGGGTTGTAGAGAATTTTTTACATGATCAAACAACGATGAAATCCTTCGGGGTCTTCCTGAGCGGCTTTATATATGCCATTACATCCTTATTGTTTATAAATACAAATAAAGAGGGGCATCTTGTAATTGCAGCAAGTATAGGAGTTATTTATGTCATAGTAGGTCTAATTTATTTTCTATTGTTTATTCACAATGTATCAGCCCATATACAAGCCAGCGATTTGATATTAAGACTTCATAATGAAGCATTAAAGAAAATCAATCAATATAATGATTTAATTAAGCAATCAGATATTATCTCAGAAGCCAAACTGCAGAAAATTATCAAAAACAAAAAATTCGGGGAGGTGTCAGGCCAATCAGACGGCTATATTCAGGAAATCAATTATCCTAGATTGAAGAGAATTGCACAAGCTAGAAACTGCATAGTTTGCTTTGAAAAAGTTGTCGGACAATTTGTTTCAACCGAAACAAGAATATTAAAAGTGTATTATGAAGATTCCAAGGTTTTGGATGAGGAGGTCATGCATGAAATTCAGGAATGCATTTTAATAGGAAATAAAAAAACCGAAGCCCAGGACTTCAGCTTTACAATTCAAAAAATTGCTGAGATTGCTATAAAAGCGCTTTCGCCGGGTATCAATGACCCCAATACTGCTATTCATTGCCTGAAGATTATTGGTGTGTTATTAAGGGATTTGGCAGATATCGAAAAAGGGTACATTGTATTGAAAGAAGAGAAGGAACATGGCTTTGTAATATCCGAAGCATATGATTTTGAAGTTCTGTTGTATGATGCATATAACCAGATTATGTTTTATGGACAGTCCGATGCAACTGTGATGATTGCGGGATTTAAATCTTTGAGATTGATTAAAGCAAAAGCATCCAAGGATAATATCAGTATAATCGACGAGTATGCAAAACACTCATTTGAGAAGCTTGCGAGCAATGGGTATGGAAAATTGGAATATAGTAAAATCCAAAATGAATATATGGATTTAGCTAATTGGTCATAAGCAAATCGCTTTGCCAGATTAAATAATGTTTCATATTCTGTTAGTGAAAAGGGGATGGAATCCATGAAAAAAATAGGTCTTGCCTTGGGTGGAGGAGGGAGCAGAGGCTTTGCCCATATTGGAGCAATAAAAGCACTGGAAGAAAGAGGGATAAAGCCTAACGTTTTTTCGGGAACAAGTACCGGGTCGATTGTTGCTGCGTTGCTTGCGGCGCAAAAAACACCTGATGAGATTATGGAGATAATGAAAGATATTAAAATATCGGGCGCCTCAAAAATGACCCTGAAAGGAAATGGCTTTGCAACACTTGATAAATTCGGAAGGGAATTGGATGAAATTCTGATGGGAAAGGATTTTGCAGACCTGAATCACGAATTATACATTTGTGCATCAAATCTTAATACCGGAAAAGCAGAGTATATAAATTCCGGGAACGTAGCTAAAGCGGTTCAGGCTTCGTCTTCAATTCCAATCTTATTTTCACCGGTTGAAATTAATGGACAGCTCTATGTTGATGGCGGATTGCTCGACAATGTTCCTGTACAGCCGTTGATTGATCGCTGTGACCAAATCATCGCCATTGATATCAGTCCAATCAAAGAACAAGAAAAAGTCGATGGCCTCTCAGACATAATAATTCGGATATTTCAAATGAGTGTAGGCATGCAAACGGACAAAAAGGAATACTGCGATATATTGATTAGGTTAGAAGAATTGGCGGACTATAATATATTGGACACAAGTCAGAATCAAAAGATTTATGATATGGGTTACAATTATGTCAAAGACATCAAGATGGCTTATATACAGGAATAAGCAGAAATGAAAAATATAAGGGAATATTATTGTCAATTGCCAGGAAAGTGTGCCCGGCATTTTTTTATTGCAATTTCACCGGGGTTATATTAATATATACCTTGCCTGCGCCCATAGCTCAGCAGGATAGAGCGCCGGTTTCCTAAACCGTAGGTCGGAAGTTCGAATCTTCTTGGGCGCACCAAATGAAAAAAGACTACCTGGTAAAAGGAGTCTTTTTTTACGGGCGCAAATGGTGTATACTTAGAAACCTAAGTCATTATATTAAACTGTTGGGCGGGTTCTATCATTATGACAGAAACAGAAAAGAAAGAAGCAAGGCCGTCGGTAAAAAAGGTTTTCAGGATACTTCTTCGTTTTTACGGGTCGACCAAGGAATACTTCTTTAAATACGGAATATTCAGGTGGTTTGGCGGAGTCGGAAGCGGCGGGTTCGAGGTTTTGAATGCTTACATGTTTGGCCGCATGGTCGGCGTGGCATTAAGCGGGCAGATAAGCGAACTGGTCAAATATGCCGCGATTCTGATCGGGGCAACCATAACCAGAACATTATTGGGGCTTGTCAATGAGTACAGTAGCGCATATTACAGTATACACTCGGGTAAAAAACTCAGGACGCTGGCAATGGAAAAAATAAACAGCCTGCCCATTGCATATTACGAGAAAACACATTCCGGTGAAACGATATCAAGGCTTGCAAGCGATATTGAAAAACTGCAGGAATTTTTCGGCAATTCCGTCGCCGGTATTTGGAGCTATGTTCCGGCTTCTTTCGCCTTTTCTTTGGCAGTACTTCTGAAAACAGACATTCAGCTGACTTTGATATGCGGAACCGTGATACCCATATTTGTCATCATAATGAACAAAATAAGCATACCCATCGGTAAAGCAAGTAAAGAGCGGCAGGAACATGCGGCGGAATTCAACTCGTACCTAAGGGATTTTGTTGAAGGTATTCATATATACAAGTCCTTTGGCATGAATCAAAGTCATGGAATTAAGTTTGAGGAGGCTTGTCGAAAATATACGGAAGCGTCGTACAGGATGGCAGCGAGAAGGGCGCTGTCCCTTGGTCTTATGGTGTTGGGTATGATCATGCCCCAGATAATAGCATTGGGAGTCGGCAGTGTCTTTGTTATAAACGGCCGGATAACCATTGATGCGCTTTTTGTGTTTACCAGTGTGCTTTGGCCCTTTGTATCAATATTCAGGCAGGTTTCAAGGGGCTGGTCCGACCTAATAGAAGAATCGGGAAGAGCGGAGCATTTGTTCACTTTGCTGGATACTGAATCGGAAAGGACGGACGGAAGCGATTTCACCGACACGGTCATAGAAAATGTAATGGAGTTCAATGATGTCAGGTTTGCCTACAACGATGTAGCCGGACTTCTTGAATCCGTAAGCTTCAATGTTGAAAAAGGCAAAAAGACGGCTCTCGTAGGCATAAGCGGCAGCGGTAAATCCACCATTCATAAGCTGATCGCCGGATATTATAATGATTATTCAGGAAAAGTTAATTTCATGGAAAGGGAATTGTCGGATTGGAACCTGGTTGCCTTGAGAAAAAATATTGCATCCGTTAATCAGGATATTTATCTGTTCAACGACAGTGTCACCGAAAATATAAGGTACGGCAATCCGGAGGCAACGGATGAAGAAGTTATAGAAGCGGCAAAAAAGGCATATTCGCATGACTTCATATTGGAACTAGAGAAGGGGTACGACACCATACTGGGGGAAAGGGGAATCAGCCTGTCGGGGGGACAGCGACAGAGAATAGCAGTCGCCCGGGCTCTTCTTAAGGATGCTCCTGTAATACTTCTTGACGAGCCGACCAGCGCCCTGGATACAAGGGCGGAGTACCACGTTCAAAAAGCCATTGAGCGGCTTGAGGAAGGCAGAACCGTATTCATCATCGCCCACAGGCTTTCAACCATTGAAAATGCGGACAAGATTATAGTTATTGAGAGCGGGCGTGTAATAGGAATTGGAAATCACAAGGATTTGATAAAGAGCAATGAGCATTATATTTCATTGTATCAAAGGCAGGTATTTGAAGCGGCGGGAGGGACATCATGAAGAAAATAAAGATGATTTCAGACTTTCGGACGTTGCTTAAACTCATGGGACGGCACCGCAACCGTTACATGCTGTATACTGTCATTACCGAATCAAGCGGAGGGTTCATTGATATCGGGATAGCCTGGGGTATGAAACAGATTGCCGATTATTTTATCAAGGGGACTGAACAATCCATGAAAAATGCTATATTCATGGGGGTGTTCCTTATGATTCTGGGCTGTTTTATATTCCCCTTTGCTATTTTTATAAGGGAAAAGAAATTGGAAACAATTATGCTCGACACAAGGGTCGGGTTGTTTCGTCATCTGCAGAAGCTTCCTGCCGCCTATTTCGAGAAACACCACAGCGGCAACATACTGTCGAGGATCAACAAGGATACCGAGTCTTTGTCATCAGCAATCAACATGATGACGGGAATGTTCTGGAGCATCACCGGATTTGCAATGGTCATCCCATATATTTTGATCATGAACTGGCGGTTCGGGTTGATCGGCCTTGTCTCAAGCCTGGTTGTCGCCGTGCTGAATATAAAGTTCATTATTCCGATGAGGGAAAAGAGCAGGATGATACATGAAAAAACAGCCGTCATGACGGAAACCATCACCGAAAACATAACGGGCTTTAATGTAATAAAGATGTATGGCCTCAAAGGGCTTTTCATGAAGAAATTCTTTGAGAAGCTTAATGAAGTCATGGGCTATCAGTTCAGCCGCGTCAAGGTGGCCGCCATTGTCTATACTTCAAACATCTTCGTAGGATGGGCGAATTCCAGCCTGCTTGCAATTGTCGGCGTCTATATGGTGTTCAACGGAATGATAGAGATAGGGGTTTTGGTCGGGACTCTGCCTGTCTGCAGCAGAATAACGTGGTTCATCATCAGTTTCACCCGAAGCATGAATGACATTCAAAGGCATTTTGCGGGAACCGAGAGACTGCAGGATTTGTTGAATGAAAAACAAGAACCGGCAAATTACAAGACCGGCGGCCACAGCCCGTCGTCCGGGATTCAATTGAAGAACGCCGTGTATGGATATGATGAAAACACTCCTGTCATCAATGGCATTGATATGGATGTTCCCAAAGGGCATACCGCGGCACTGGTCGGCGACAGCGGGGGAGGGAAAAGCACCCTGATCAAACTGGTGATGGGCATGTATGAGCTTTGGGACGGCGAGATGGTTCTTGACGGCAGGCCGGTCAATGAATACAGCCTTGATGAAATGAGGAATCTTGCGGCATATGTTCCGCAGGATGCATACATTTTTGACGGTACCATCAGGGAAAATATACTTTACGGAAAGATTACGGCAACCGAGGACGAAGTAATGGAGGCATCACGACTGGCAAATGCCCATGAGTTCATTGTGCAGCAGGCAAAGGGGTATGAAACGGTTGTCGGCGAAAGGGGAATCCGCCTGTCGGGGGGCCAGCGTCAGAGGCTGGCGATCGCCAGGGCGATCCTGAAGAATGCGCCGATCCTTCTCCTTGACGAAGCTACCTCGAGCCTTGACTCAGGGTCCGAGGAACTTGTTCAGGATGCGCTTGGCAGGCTGATGGCGGACAGAACCTGCATAGTGGCCGCCCACAGGCTGTCCACAATCCAAAAAGCAGACATGATATATTTCCTCAAGGGAGGCAAAATAGTGGAAAAGGGCACGCATGATGAATTGCTGAATAAAAAAGGCTTGTATTCCGAGCTATATCTGCGGGAATTCGCAGTGCAGTAAAAATGATAATATTATACTAAGGAATACAGAAATGGCGTACATGATCAGTTGAAACCAAAAAAGAAGAAACCCGGGATATGGAGGGGGGATGTGAATAACATGAATTTTGTGATTAAAGCTCTTACACCCGAGCTTACCGCTGATTTCTTTGACTTCTTTGATAACCGGGCGTTCACCGACCATGAGGAGTGGTCGTTTTGCTACTGTACATTTTTTCACATGGACAAGGAGCATGAACAACGTGTCGAAGAAGAAGTCAAGGCAAATAGCGGAAAGGATGCGCTGCGTAATTGTTTAAAAAATACCGCGGTTGCTTTTTTAAAGGAAAATACGCTGCAAGGTTATCTGGCATACATTCAAGGCGTCCCCGTTGGCTGGTGCAATGCCAACGACAAATCAGCATACAGCCGTTTTGACTTCAACCCGGAAGTAAGCGAGTTCATCAGAACATACAGCAATGATAAAACAAAGACGGTTGCTTGCTTTACAATTGCGCCGGAGTATCGGGGAAGAGGCCTGGCAACCGCGCTTTTGGAGCGAGTGGTTTCAGATGCCGGGGCCGAAGGCTATGCATTTGTGGAAGTTTATCCCCGGTTGCATGACATCAGGGAACCTTTCGACTATAACGGTCCGGTTCGGTTATATAAAAAAGCGGGGTTTGCGGAAGTTGCAAGAAAAGGCAAGGTTATAATTATGAGAAAAGAACCGGAGAAGCAACCATGAAGGACTACACCGAAATAAATTCAAAAACATGGGATGTATGGGCTGAGAACGGATGCTGCTGGTCGGTTCCGGTCTCGAGTGAGGTTTTCGCCCAGGCAAAGAATGGGAAATGGGATGTCATTCTGACGCCCTGCAAACCGGTGCCAAAAGAATGGTTTGCGCCGTTTATACATAACAACCGTCTTAACGATGCGAAGCTGCTGGGCCTGGCCAGCGGAGGAGGCCAGCAGATGCCTGTATTCGCTGCCGTCGGTGCACAGTGCACCGTACTGGACTATTCGGACAGCCAGCTTGAGAGCGAACGCGCTTTTGCCGAGCGCGAAGGCTATTCCATTAGTATTGTAAAAGCGGACATGACGAAACGGCTGCCATTTGAAGACGAGAGCTTTGACATCATTTTTCACCCGGTGTCCAACTGCTATATCGAGGATGTCCGCCATGTCTGGAACGAATGTTTCCGTATTTTGAAATGCGGCGGCGTGCTTTTAGCGGGAATGGACAATGGCTTTCATTTTATTGTTGATGATTTTACCGTGCGTCCACTGGTTATATCCAATAAGCTTCCCTTCAATCCGTTGAAAATGCCGGAGGATCAGTTTCGAAGAATGGCGGAAAACCATGAAGGCATACAATTCAGTCATACGCTTGAGGAGCAAATCGGCGGCCAGTTGAAGGCCGGATTTATCCTTACGGATGTCTTTGAGGATTTTGACAATGATCCCGATGCCATTTCGGACGGGATTCCGTCGTATTGGGCAAGCCGCGCGGTTAAGCCGAATAAAGGGTGAGTGTATGCAAAAACCTGAAATGATATTATTTGATTATGGCCATACATTGCTTTGCGAGCCTGGCTACAACAGTTTGCGCGGAACGGAAGCGGTTATGAAATACGCCGTTAAAAATCCAAGGAACCTGACAGCCGGACAGGTAAACGATTTTTCCGCCTATCTTTGGGAGGAAGTATGCGGCCCGATTCGCAAGGCGGGATATGAGCTGCATAACCTGAGCTTTCAAAAATTGCTTTATGAATCCCTTGGGATTGAGTTTTCCATCCGCCCGGAAGAGCAGGAGCAGGTTTTTTGGGATAATACGGCATCCGGCGCCAGGATGCCGAACATTGAAGTATTATTGAATTATTTGTACGAAAACGCTATTCGAAGCGGTGTAGTCAGCAATATCGGCTTTTCTGGAAACGCACTGAGCAACCGGATCAACAGGCTTTTGCCTGATAATCATTTTGAGTTTATCATAGCGACCAGCGAATATATGGTGCGAAAGCCAAATCCCCTGATATTCAATCTTGCTCTTAGTAAGGCCGGATTATCGGCTGATGAGGTTTGGTATTGCGGCGACGATACAGAAAATGACGTAATGGGAGCGTTCAATGCGGGTATTTATCCCGTTTGGTATCATAGCTTTATTCCAAATGACTGGCGGGATAAAACACTTGACGAAAAGCCGGAATGCGAGCATCTGTATATAAACGATTGGCTGGAACTGATTGATATACTGGAGGGACTTAAATGATACAATTAACTCGTGAAAACTTTCTAAAAGCCAGGGATTATGTTTTTGTCTACGGTGACGATATTAACCGGGCGTGGTTTCGCTATAATTTTGAAGACGGTAATACCGATGCATTCATGGATGTGCTGGCGAAATATCAACACGAAAACGGCGGCTTCGGTGGACTTGTCTACGAATTTGAGTATCAGGGTCCCTGCCTGAAATGCACCGAACACGCATTTCGGTATATTTTTTACTTGAAGGAAAAACCGCCTGCCGATCATCCTGTCATTTTACGGATGATGAAATATGCAGTGGAGCGGTACCTCCCGGAAATCGGTTGTTGGGGAGAGCTTTTAGAGCCGGGTGTGAATGATGGAGCTCACGTTGGATGGTGGACATACGGAGAAGATGTATTTTTGCCTATCGCCGAAGAAGATGAGCGGATTTTACAATACAACCCCAACGGTCAAGCAGCTTTGGCTGCATTTGTTGCACTGTACAACGAACTTGTGACGGAGAATTTGTATAAGGACGTCATCAAGTACCCGGTGGAGAAGATTCTTCGGTATTATGATGTGGCTTCGCCGCTGTACGGAAAATCCAATCTTGATGATTCCTTCAATGCGGATTATGAGTCACCGTACAATTTGAAATGCTATCAGCAGCTTGTCGCTTGTCTGAAAGATAAATCGCTCGCAGACAGGCTTGCGGTAATCCTGCGCCAAAACCCCACTGATTGTATGCAGTTGGATTTTGCCAAGTGGGAGCAAGGATATGAGGAATTGCCCTGCGATATTGTACAAACACCGGACAGTGTGGTATACCCGGCTGTGAAAGAACTGGTGGACACATCGCTTGATTATCTCATTCGTCAGCAAAAGGATGACGGCGGATGGCATTTGAACTTTCGCTTTGGTCAAGGTGAGTCTTTCCGTAAACTGGAAGCAGCTTATGAAGCGCATTTGACAATGTTGATTTTAGCGGAACTTGGAAGGTTCGGAAGGGTAGAGATATGAGGTTGCAACAATGTTATTATTCGCAGCTGGCCGGGGTAGGGCTGATTTATGCTCATACCACATTTGCACTTTTATATTGGAGGAGAATTTACAATGAAAACCTTTGAAAAAGCTCGTACATATATATACCGTAATGCCCGGCCGCTGGATTTGGCGCGCTGGCAATATCACTTTGAAAACGGCGGCAAGGATGCTGTTTTAAAAGCGCTCGCAGTCTATCAAAATGAAGACGGAGGCTTTGGCCATGCTTTGGAACCGGATTCGTGGAATCCAAATTCCTCACCCATTCAGACATGGGCGGCAACGGAAATCCTTAAGGAGATTGGTTTTACCGATAACTCGCATCCCATCATAAAGGGAATTTTACGTTATCTGGCAAGCGGACAGGATTTCAGCGGGCATTTCTGGCACAGCACCGTTCTCAGTAATAACGATTACCCTCATGCTCCTTGGTGGCACACCGACAGCGAAAGCATTTCACATAATGATTATAATCCTACGGCTTGCCTTGCGGGTTTTATAATCCGTTTTGCAGATAAAAACAGCCCGCTGTATACGTTGGGCTGCCGTATCGTAAAAGAAGCCTGTGATTCGTATCTGGGACAGGGCTTGCTCAACGATATGCATACGGGGCTTTGTTACGTCCGCTTGATGCAATACTGTGAAGAAGCCGGTATCGGTGATTTAATCGACCTCCTTGCGTTCAAAGAGAAACTTTTGTTGCAGGTCAAATCCGGCATTACGCAAAATACAGCCGAATGGGAAACCTCATATATCTGCAAGCCATCGCAGTTTTTCAATAGCCGCGACAGTATCTTTTATGCCGATAACAAGGAAATTGCCAAATATGAGTGCGAGCATATTGTCAAAACGCAGCTTGAAGACGGCTCATGGAACATACCGTGGGGATGGAAAGGCTATCACGAGGAATGGGCGGTTGCCAGGAATTGGTGGAAGTCCAATGGTATAATTATAAATATGCTTTATCTTAAAGGAATTATCAGCCTCAGTTGACACATTTATCTGTCTGAATCAAAATGGAATCAATGTGGTTTAATGTGGTTTTGCTCCGGC
>JAWOIG010000013.1:0-18910 GCA_046484775.1 Clostridia bacterium
TTCAGCTACAAATTCCCAGAATTTTTATTCAACGGAATACGGACAATACAGGGATGTGATTGAAAATATATATAAAAAGGTAAATGATGCGCTTGGTCCGGTAAGGGATGCCGGATGGATAGGCAGGGATCTGCCGGATGAGGGAATAGCGGTGAATTCATATTCAGATGGAACGAATATTTACATTAACCATACTGAAAATGACTATGAATATAATGACATGGTGATCAAGGCGATGTCGTATATGGTGGTGAGGTAAAAATTGATAAGATTACGCAAGGATAGGACAAAAACAAAGCTGGACAATATTCTCGGATACTCTTTTATGCTGCCCTGGATAATCGGGTTTTTGGTATTTACGGCACTGCCGTTTTTCTACACTATATATCTGAGCATGTTTGACGTTGAATTTACGGTTCGCGGATGGGAACTCACATGGAACAGTTTCGACAATTATGCCATAGCCTTTCTGAGGAACACTGAATTCGTGCCCGCTTTGATAGACTTCATCATATACTTGGTTTCCTATGTGCCGGTGATTATAGTCATATCATTTATACTTGCCTGGATGCTTAATCAAAAAATCAGATTCAGGGCAGGCTTTAGATTGATTTATTTCCTGCCTGTCATAATAATGTCGGGATCAGTGATGCAGCAGCTTATGGACACGGGCAATACCAGCTTTGGTTCGATACAAGGGTCGCTGATTTACAAGATGATATTGAATTACAGTGTTTTTCTGGCGCAGGCCATGGACTACATATTTGAAAATTTTACAATGGTCCTTTGGTTTACAGGCATACCGATCATACTTATGATCAGCGGCCTCAGCAAAATAAATTACAGTCTTTATGAAGCCGCAAAGATAGACGGAGCCTCGGCATGGCAGGCGCTTTGGAAGATAACATTGCCGCACATGAAACATTTCATGCTTGTTGCAACGATTTTTACAATTGTTCAGCTTGGCATGTACAGCCTCAACCCCTTGTACCAGATAATAAGAAACGCCATATACAACACGGCGGCAGGACTTGGACTGGCCTCTTCCTTTGCCTGGATATATTCGATTGTGGTCCTGCTGGTAGTATTGATTGCGTTTTTGGTTTTCAAGGACAGGAAAGGAAGGAAATCCTATGAGTAAAATAAAATTCAATCCCGATAAAATCAGACGCCGGCTCCTGGGACAGGGCGTTAAGGATGGGTTTTTGTATAAACTTATAATATATGCGGTTCTTATATCTGTAAGCTATGTGTTTTTATACCCCCTGTTTAAAATGATCTCCATGACATTCATGGACAAGGCGGACATAATTGATCCCGAGGTACTTTGGGTTCCATCAAAGCTGGCATTCAGCAATCTGAAGGTCGCTTTCTATGTACTTGATTTTCCAAAGACATTTTTAAGCACGCTGGGTTTTTCAACTCTTCTGGCAGCCCTTCAAACCCTGGTTACTTCAATGGCGGGGTATTCGCTTGCAAGGCATAAATTCAAGTATAAAAACATGTGGTTTGTATTTATTCTGATGGCATTTGTGGTTCCTCTTCCAATCATAATAATACCCAGAATCATGATGTTTGTGTACCTTCAGGAAGCAACGGCAATCCAGATGATAGGGACAATAAAACCTCAGTTGCTAATGACCATGCTGGGACAGGGCATAAACTCAACGATTGCAATACTGATATTCTATAATTTTTTCAAGATGATACCATATTCGCTTGATGAAGCCGCCCAGGTGGACGGCGCTTCATCCTTAAAAGTTTTTTACCATATAATACTGAAGATGTCCGTTGCCGCGGTAATAATCGTGTTCCTGTTTTCTTTTGTCTGGGTTTGGAATGAAACCTATCTTGCGAGCAACTTTGCAAGGTCGGGAATAAGCCTGATGAGCATAAGGCTCGGGGGATTTGAATCGGAATTCAGCAGAATGGGAAGCCAGATACCGGGGCAGGCAGGTGAGGCGAGAATCAATGAAGCGTATAAGATGGCCGGGACATTCCTGAGCATGATTCCGCTGCTCATTCTGTACCTGATTGCGCAAAAGCATTTCATTCAGGGCATTGAAAACACAGGAATAAAGGGGGAATGATGAAAAAATATTTTGTTTTACTGGTTTTCATACTTTTTCTTTCCGGATGCTCTCTATCTGAACCGGTTACGGAAAACAGCGGATCACCTCTCCCGGAAACAAGCGGCGACGTTGTTGAAGAACCTGATGAAGACTGCAAGGGAACCGGGTATGAGTATGATGAGGAAAACCTGACATACAGGCTTGTATGGTCGGATGAGTTCGATTATGAAGGTCTTCCCGATGAAAGCAAATGGGGTTATGACGTCGGCGGCGAGGGATGGGGAAACCGTGAACTGCAGTATTATACCGCTGACAAAAACGCTTATGTCAAAGACGGCTTCCTGACCATAACGGCTAGAAAAGAAGAATACTCGGGAAATGAGTATACATCCGCAAGGCTTGTAACAAAACGCAAAGGTCAATGGCTTTATGGAAAAATTGAAATCAGTGCGAAGCTCCCATCCGGGAGAGGAACATGGCCGGCGATATGGATGCTCCCGGCCCGCTCTGTTTACGGAGGATGGCCGCGTTCGGGTGAAATAGACATAATGGAGCACGTTGGATTTGCCCAGGGTCAAATCCACGGAACGATACATACCGATGCATACAATCACATGGATGGCACGCAGATAGGAAAAAGCATTACCAGGGATGATGCCTCCGAGGTGTTCCACAAGTATTCGATTGAATGGCTTCCCGACAAGATAAAATTCATGGTGGACGACAAACTGTATTTCATTTTTAAACCGGCAAATTTGATTAATTGCCCGTCTGATGAAGAATGGCCCTTTGACCGGGAGTTTTATTTGATAATGAATATAGCTATAGGCGGAAACTGGGGAGGCGCACAGGGAGTGGATGATTCAATATTCCCACAGGAACTGACGATTGATTATGTGCGTGTATATCAGGCGGATGAATTCAGCCTGCTGGACGAAGGAGAATGATATGGAAACAAAAAACATTAATACGGGAGACGATGGGTTGCCCGGGCATTACTATGATGAGAACAATCTTGATTACGTTTTGGTATGGTCCGACGAATTCGATTATGAGGGAAAACCGGATGAGTCAAAATGGGACTATGATGTAGGGGTTCATTTCAATGATGAGCTGCAATATTATACCCGCGGAGAGAATGCCGAGGTAATCGGCGGACAACTGGTTATATCCGCCAGGAAAGAAAAAAGCCATGGTTATGAGTATACATCATCAAGGCTTGTGACCAGGGGCAAAGGAGACTGGCTGTATGGGAAAATTGAAGTCAGTGCAAAATTGCCATACGGAACGGGAACATGGCCGGCGATCTGGATGCTTCCGACGGAGTCATACTATGGAAGGTGGCCTGCATCAGGTGAATTAGACATAATGGAGCATGTGGGATGCAATCAGGACCAGATTCACTTTTCAGCGCACACCCTGGATTTTAATCACACAAAACTAACCGAGATCACTGAATATTTGCATATTGACGATGTGTCGGGCAAATTCCACAAATACTCCCTGGAGTGGCTGCCGGATAAGCTAAAGTTCATGGTTGACGATAAGGTGCACTTGGTATACAAGCGGCCAAAAAGCATGGATTCACCGCAATTCGGGCAATGGCCGTTTGACAGAAGATTCCATTTGGTTCTCAACGTTGCCGTCGGTGGGTTCTGGGGAGGGAAAAATGGCATTGACGATACGATTTTTCCCCAGCAAATGACAGTGGATTATGTAAGGGTATATCAAGCCGCGGAACTTGTGAAAAGGTAATTGAAATGAAAAAGAAAGACTATTTTTTGGAAGGTAATATTTTTGTCATAGAAAATTATGACAAACAGAAACCGTTTGCCAGTTTTTTGCCGGGGATTGCCGGCAGAAACGGCATACCGATATGGGCATACTATACCAACAGGGGGCAGGGGATTGCGGGTTTCGGAGTTGAGAACAAGGATGGGGCCATTCTTGACTTCGTACCTGCAAACAAGGCCTATAAAAGAACCGAGACCGAGGGATTTCGAACCTTCATAAAAAAGGATAATGAAGTCCATGAAATATTTTCATCAAATACAAGGGATGACGTCAACAGGAGAATGAAGATTGAGGTCAATGCCGTCAGCTTTACGGAAGAAAACATGACTTTGGGATTAAAGCTTTGTGTAAGGTATTTTACAGTGACTGATGAAAAATATCCCGGTCTTGTAAGAAATGTACGGGTAACGCCTCTTCCGGGTTTTTCAGGTGATATTCAGATACTGGATGGACTGATGACCCTGTGGCCGTATGGAAACAGTGATTTTGCAATCAAGAGCATGTCAAATCTGTCAGTGGCATGGTTTGAATCGTATATGACGGAAAATGACATTCCGTTTTTCAGAAACCGGTCAACCACATCTGATTCAGCGGAAGTCGGACCAATTGAGGCGGGGCATTTTTTGGCGGCGTTTACAAACAAGCAAACCGGCATCATGCCCATCATATACGATCCTGTGGTTATATTCGGTTCCAATTCAGCTCTTACAAGAGCAGCGGAGTTTGAGAAGAATGATTTGGTTCAGCTTCTGGGGAAAAAGCAATACAGTGAAAACAAAATCCCCTGTGCATACGCCGCATATGAGGGCCCTGTCGGTGAAGAGCTGGTTATTTCAAGTATAATCGGCAGGATGAGCAGCATCGGGATTTTGCAAAAGAGTGCCGGAAATTTTTCAATGAGCTATATACGCGATCTTGAATCCAGGGCGCAAAGGCTGGGAGAGGAACTGACTTCACCGGTAAACGGCAAGACCGCTTTCCCTGAATTCGATGCATATGTCATGCAAAGTTTCATGGACAATCTGCTCAGGGGCGGTTATCCGCTTGTATTCGAAGGATTGAACGGCTCCATGGTTTACCATATATACTCCAGGATACACGGCGACATGGAAAGGGAGTACAACTATTTCGTTGTTGAACCTGCATATTTTTCACAGGGCATCGGCTCATTCAGGGACGTAAACCAGAACAGAAGGAATGATATTTATTTCGTTAAAGAAGCAGGTTTGTTCAACATAATGCTTTTCATGGAATTAATACAGATGGACGGGCAGAATCCATTGTCAGTCCAGGGAAGCAAATTCAGAGTAGCAAAAGAAGACATACCCATGCTTTTGGAGTATCTTTCAGGCGGGAAAAAAAGAATTGAAAATCTGCTGAATGACGAATTCACTCCGGGGATGCTTCTTAGAACAATGGATGATTATGACCTTAAGCTTACGATTGACAGTGATGAATTCCTGAACAGGGTAATGGAAAGATCGGAGCAGGTTGTAAAGGCATCATTTGGACATGGCTACTGGATGGATCACTGGACATATAATATGGACCTGGTTGACAATTATCTGAATATCTATCCCGACGGTTTCAACGATTTGATGTTTGAACGCGGATTCAGGTACTTCGTAAGTCCCGTCAGGGTGCTTCCCAGGGATGACAAGTATGTAATCAACAGAGCCGGAAAAGTAAGGCAGTACGATGCCGTTATCAAAGACGAGGAGAGAATCCATAAACTTGGAATTGAACCGGGCGAAACGAACTGGCACAAGGCCATTGATGGCAAGGTCCTCAAGACCAGTCTTTATGTCAAGTTGCTGACGCTTTTATTGAATAAAATTGCAAACCTCGACCAATCCGGTATCGGAATCATGATGAATACTGATAAACCCGGCTGGAACGATTCGATGAATGGGCTTCCGGGCTTGTTTGGCTCGGGTACAAGCGAGACCATTGAACTCAAAAGGATTGTCAATATTCTTTTAAAGGCTTCGGAAAAGGAGGCTGCTATACTGATCCCAAAGGAAGTGTACGATTTCTATACCGGTTACAAAACGATTCTTGCGAAAAATCTGGAGGGTAAATTCGACGACCTGGAAATGTATGAAAATGCGCAAGGATTAAAGGAAGCTTTCGATATAATGATCAGCAAGGAAATTTCGGGCACAGGTGTGACTCTTGATGTGTCGTCATTCAAAGCCTTTCTTTGCGATGCCGCCAGAAAGATTGACGTTGCGATCGACAAGGCCCTGGAGCTGGGAAACGGCATTCCGTCGAGTTATCTTGTGCATGATGCGGTTGATTTTCAGATAATTGACGGAAAGCACCATCCTGTCAACAGGATGCAGAATGTCATCGTACACAAATGGAAATCCAGGGTCCTGCCGCTGTACCTGGAAGCGCCCGCAAGATACCTTAAGCATCTGAACGACGCGGAAAAGGCGAGGACCCTGTATGAAAAGGTTCTGGATAGCGGTTTGTATGACCGGAAGTTGAAAATGTATCTTACGTCCGAATCACTCGAGGAAGAAACTTTTGAGATAGGCCGTGCCAGGGCATTCTCTGCCGGATGGCTTGAGCGGGAGTCGGTTTTCATGCATATGGAGTACAAATATCTCATCGGAATGCTGAAGAGCGGTTTGATAAATGAATTTTTTGAAGCTATAAAAACAGCGCTTCCACCTTTCATGAACCCGGCTGTATACGGCAGGAGCACCCTTGAAAATTCTTCGTTCATTGCTTCGTCAAGAAATCCTGATCCTTCCAATCACGGAAGGGGTTTTGTTTCCAGACTTACCGGCACAACGGCAGAAATGATTTCGATCTGGCTTCTGATGATGATGGGACCGGGAATTTTCAGCATGGATGACGGCAGGCTTGTTTTCCGCCTGAGACCCGTTCTGCCCTCTTCCTTCTTTGATGAAAACAATGAGGTCAGGTGCAGGATATTTGAGAGAACGGAAATCATATATAAAAACCCAGGGAGAAAAAACACATTTGGATCAAAAGCCGTTTCTGTCAAAAGATACATACTTCATTTATATGACGGTACAACCAGAACCCTGGAAGAGGTAACGGGCGAAGATGCAATGAGGATAAGAAATGGCGAAATAAAGATCATTGAAGCGGAGCTGCTTTAGGATAAAAGATAGGATAATAAAATGGAAAACAGAACTGAATTTGATTGCGATACTCATGCATATTGGTGCGGTGATAATGAATATATTGACTCCGGCAGGAAATTCGGCAGGTTTTCTGCCGACGGCAGGTCATATATCATCGAAGACCCGAACACGCCCAGGCCCTGGATCAACTATTTGTGCAATGATAAGATTGCCAGCGTTGTTTCAAATCTGGGCAAGGGCTTCATATGGTACAAGTCATCCTTGCTTAGGATAACCAAGTATGATCATCCGACCGATTATCTTCCCAGGGATTTTGCGGACGGCCGTGATATCTTTGTTGAGGATACTGTTTCGGGCGAGAAACTGAATCTCTTCCGTGACTACGACAGCTTAATCTGTGAACACGGACTTGCGGACACACAGATAAATATAGACATAAAGGGCCTCAAGTTTGTTTTTAGAATATTTGTACCGAAGGAAGACCCTTGTGAATGCTGGGTCATTACATGCACAAACAAAAGGGAAGAAAAAGCTATGCTCAGGCTTACAATGAGCCAGAAATGGTCTGTGGCAAGATTCGGGATACATACCGCGGAAGGCGGAATTCCTTATTTGTCAGAACCCGGGAAAAACCAGACTGTTTCAAATGGAAGAAAATTCATCGAACTGCATACAGACAACCCTGAGCTTCCGGTTGCTGTTCATGCCTTCTTTATTTCGCCCGAAGCAGTTTCAAGCTTTTTCGAGAAGGATGTGAAAATTCAGAACGATGGCCGGAAATTCACTTTCATAGAATCCGGTCTTACGGCTGAAGTTGTCATCGGTAAGGATGAGAGCAGTACCATCCATGCGGCATCCGGTGCCGATGAGGAGGTTGAAATCTTCAATATACTTATAGATAAATATTCGGGACCGTCGGAATATGACAGTGAATATACAAAGGTTGACGAATACAAGAATGAGCTGGCGGATAGAAACACTTGCAGCCTGCCTGACGGCAATATGGAAAAATTCCTCAATACATGGCTGAAGCATCAGCTGTTCCTTACTTTCCGATATGTAAGAAGCGGATATGTGGGGTACCGCGACTCACTGCAGGACACCTGGGGATATCAGCTGGTTGAGCCAAAGCTCACAAAGCAAAGACTCCTTCATATTCTTTCCCATATGAAGAAGGATGGTTCATGTCCCAGGAACTTTTCTCCGTTTGGCATTGAGGACAAGCATGACTGCAGAAATTTCATGGATTCAGCTACATGGATCGGGATGAGTCTGACAGGATACATAAAGGAAACCGGGGATGCCGGGATTTTAAATGAAAATATACGATATCTTGACGACACCTCCCCGGATACGGTGGAAAACCATGTATGGAAGGCTCTTGATTTGTTGTATGAAAAAAGAGGGCTGTACGGTCTTTGTCTTATCGGCGAGGGAGACTGGAATGACGGCATAGAAGGAATAAGCATTAATGGACCCGCCGTTTCCGTATGGCTTACGATTGCGGTCTTTCATTTCCAGAACCTCATGGCGGATTTATATGATTATCTGGGTGAAACCCTTAAGGCAGAGTTGCTCAAGGAAAGATCCAAAATTTTAAAGCATAATATAAATGAACATGCATGGGACGGCGAGTGGTATGTGTATGCATTTTCAGGCAGGGGAAATCCGATAGGATCTCATCTTAACGATGAAGGGAAGATACACCTCAACTCCAATACCTGGGCTGTGTTTACGGGAATTGCCGAAGGTGAAAGGATTGAATCGGTAATGAATTCAATTGACGAGCATCTGGAAACATCCCTGGGGCCGGCGTTGCTGTCTCCACCATATAAAAATGATGGAGAAGAAGTAGGCAGGATCGCGAGGCTTGAACCCGGAACCTTTGAAAACGGATCGATATACAAACATGCCGTTGCATTCAAAGCTTTTGCCGATATCAAATACGAAGATTACAACCGGGCTTTTAGAACTTTCATTAACGTTTTGCCGACCAATCCTTTGAATCCGGATTGCAGGAGAACTTCGGAACCTTACTGCCTGGGAAACTATTATTGCGGTCCTTCCCATGAGAGGTTTGGGCAGAATTTCTTTTCCTGGTTCACAGGAAGTCCTGCCTGGCTGCTTAGAGTCGGATATGATGAGATACTTGGTGTTGAAGCTGATTACGAGGGGTTGAGGATAAATCCCTGTGTCCCGGACGATTGGAATGAATACAGTGTAAAACGGACTTTCAGGGAAGTTGTGTATGATATTCATTTCAAAAGGACAGGCCATAAAGATAAGGGAATATGGATTGACGGACAAAAAACCGATTCGGATATAATCAATGTCAAAGGATTGAAAAATGTGAAGGTAAAAGTGAACTACACATGAAGAGAGAAATGAAAACCAATAAAAATAAGATGAATAAACCGGCAATATTCCTTGCATTTGCTTTTATAACTGCTATTGTTTCGTCATGCAGCATATATGAAGGGGATATTGGAATTCCATCGACTTTGCCTTCCGGTACTTCCCAGGCAACACAGACTGCGCCACAGGAATCAGAACCGGCAAATATTGAAAAGAAACTATACTCAGTGATGACTGAAGAAGAAATCCAAAATGAAATCAATATGCTGATTGAATCAATGACAATCCTTGAAAAAGCATCACAGATGCTCCAGGCGGAAAGGGCTGCGGTTTCAGTCGCTGAACTTAGAAGCTATCCCCTTGGCTCAATACTGAGCGGCGGCGGCAGTGCGCCGGGGGATGGAACGAAAGAAGACTGGAAGAAACATATAAGTTCATTGCAGACATCCATCATGGCAAAGGATCCCAGGATTCCACTTCTTTATGGCATTGATGCAGTACATGGCAACGATCATGTTGAAAATCCGGTGATATTCCCTCACAATATCGGACTGGGTGCGGCAAACGATGAAATGGCCATGGCCGAATACGGCAAGGTTGTTGCCGAGGAAATGAAAGCAACTTATGTAAACTGGAATTTCGCGCCGTGCATTGCGGTAGCCTTGGATCCACGATGGGGCAGAACATATGAAAGCTTCTCGTCTGACGGCGGACTTGTGGCCAGACTGTCATTGCCATTTATGTCGGCTCTTCAGGAAAACGGGATAGCCGCCACTGCCAAGCATTATATCGGCGACGGGGGAACACTGTTCGGTACAGGTCAGGGCGATTATGATATAGACCGCGGGGACGCGCAGATGACCGAAGAAATGCTGAGGGAATTATTCATGGAACCGTATGAGGTTTTGGTTTCTTCCGGGGTTTATACGGTCATGGTGTCTTTTTCAAGCTTCAACGGACTGAAGATGCATCAGAATGAATATCTTATAAATGATGTTCTTAAGGGTGAGCTCGGCTTCAAGGGATTTGTTATTTCAGACTGGGAAGGTCATCATGAAATTGATTCGGATGATTATGACACACGGATTGCGATTGCCGTTAATTCGGGAATTGACATGCTGATGGAGCCATTTGAATGGGAAAAAAGCATTTATTCTATAGTAAAGGGCTATGAAAATGGCACTATTGCCATGGAAAGGATAGATGACGCTGTTGGCAGAATCCTATGGGTTAAGATGAAATCAGGCGTTTTTGACATGGTATATGATGAATGGGAATTTGAGATCGGGTCTGATGAAAATCGCAGGATTGCCCGGGAACTTGTTGAGAAATCCGCTGTTTTGCTGAAGAACAACAAAGGATTGCTTCCTCTTAAAGAAGGAACGAAGGTCTTTATTACAGGACCTGCGGCTGACAATATCGGGGTTCAATGCGGAGGCTGGACAATTGAATGGCAGGGAAAGCTCGATGAAAAAGGGATTGAAATAGCTGAAGGAACAACATTGCTTGAAGGACTGTCGGAGCTGGCATCTGATATGAAGATTGAAATAATTACTGATGAAGATAAAATAAGCGAAGCTGATGTTGTGATTCTTGCAATCGGTGAAAAGCCATATGCGGAGGGATTCGGCGACAGTTCATCCCTTTCCATTGTTTCGGATCATGCTCTTGATGGAAATTATTCCGCCATACAGTTCGCAAAGACCTCAGGTAAACCTGTCATAACCGTCATATATGCAGGCAGAAATGTCATGATAACAGAATTCATTGACGACTGGGACAGTGTTTTAATGGCTTACCTGCCCGGAACCGAGGGATTGGGAACAGCAAACTTATTGACGGGAAAAGCCGACTTTACCGCGAAGCTCCCGATGCCTTGGTACAGGGAGGTTGGTGAGATTGGGAAAGATAAACCGGAACTGTTGTTTGAAATCAATTATGGATTGTCATACAGATAAGCGGACAGCTCTTTCGCCGGTGCAAGCATCTGATGCAAAAGTTGAAGACATGGCCCGTTTCATTGCACCTTTTCAGGGAAAGACTGCCAATATTTTTCAGGAGGATTGAAAATGATAGATATCAAGGGTAAATGGGCACTGGTTACAGGTGCCAGCCGCGGCATTGGATATGAAGCATCGGTTTATCTTGCCGAAAAAGGATGCAACCTTGTACTTCACGGCAGGAATGAAAAACATTTGGAGAAAACCTATTCCGAGGTGAAGGGATTTGGTGTGGATGCAAGGATCATTGGAGCCGACTTGAGCAGTCCAAAGGCAGTTGACGATATGCTGAATGAGATTGACTCATGGGATTTTGACATAGAAGTTATACTCAATAACGCCGGCATAATGACTTCTTATCATTCTGATTTTCATGAAACCCCTGTAGAAGAGTTCAATATCAGCTTTCAAGTCAACTTGATAGCTCCTCTGATTATTTGCTACCACTTTCTGCCGAAGATGAAAAACAGGGGATTCGGAAGAATAGTCAATACAACAAGCGGCATTATGAATACTCCGGAACTCGCAGGGTATTCGGGAAGCAAGGCGGCGCTGGACAAATGCACCAAGGACATCGGCACGAGGTACGAGGGTACGGATGTGATGATTAATCTTGTTGATCCGGGTTGGCTGAGGACCGACATGGGCGGGAGCCAGGCTCCGAACGACGTGAAGAGTTCGATTCCCGGAGTGGTTATGGGGGCGTTCCTCGATGATAGGAAAAGCGGAAGAATAATAAGGGCGCAGGAATACTCGGGAATGAGCTTGGAAAACGCTGTCAGGCTTTTTCAGAAAAAGTAAATGAGGATATATTATGAAATACAGAAAATATACAAAATACAGTACAGATGTATCTGAAATTGGATTCGGAGCATGGCAGCTTGGTAATGTAGAGGAATGGGGCAAAATGTCGGACCGGGAAGCTGTGAATCTTGTCCATAAGGCGCTTGATGAAGGTGTCAATTTCTTTGATACTGCGCCAAATTATGCAAATGGCAACAGTGAACGGCTTCTGGGGGAAGCCCTTTCCCATACAGACCGGGGGAAAGTTGTCATAAGCACGAAATTTGGCCACTGGGCTGATGGACATACGGATTTCAGTGCCAAGGCCATCAGGGAGTCCGTCAATCAAAGTTTAAAGAGACTTAAAACGGATTACGTGGACTCTGTTCTGTTGCATAACCCCGGAACGGATATGCTGGACAGAAACAAATGCGAACATTATGAAATACTTGAGGGATTGAAGGATGAAGGGAAAATTCTGGCATACGGAGCATCCCTTGACAAGGCTTATGAAATAACCTCGTTTTTAAATAACACCGGGGGCGAGGTAATTGAGGCGTTTTTCAATATATTTCATCAGGACAGCAGGTTCGCATTTGACCTGGCCGGAGAGAAAGAAACAGCGGTCATTGTGAAAATACCTCTTGATTCGGGGTGGTTGACGGGAAAATACACAAAAGGAAGTTCCTTCGGCGGAATCAGGTCAAGATGGTCTGAAAAGGATATTCATGATAGGGCGGCGCTGCTTGACTTGATTGGCAAATATCCTGAGAAGGGTCAAAGTCTCGCTCAGTTTGCAATCGGGTTCTGTCTATCTTACGATGCTGTTTCAACCGTAATACCGGGGGTTAGAAACATTGAACAGCTTGAGATGAATATAAAAAGCTCAATGTATGATATTCCCGGAAGAGTCATTGCGGAGCTGGAGGAGCTTTTTGAAATGACAATCAGGCCAATGAACCTGCCATGGTAACCGGCCTTCCAATCGCATAAAAAAGCGTGTCAAAAACCTCTGGGGTTATTAGCACAAAATATTCTGTAATCGAGGGGATATTTCGCACAGAAGCGTGTCAAAAACCTCTGGGGTTATTGACACAATATTATATGCTGGCTGTGGATTTTCGTACGACAATTTCAGCTTCTACGATATATTCCTTGGGTTCGCAACCCGGATTATTGATTTTTATGAATAGTTCCGATGCGGCAAGCCGGCCTATCTGCCGGGCGGGCTGGGCGACAGTGGTCAGGGGTACCGGCAGATGCGCCGCATAGGGCAGGTCGTCGAAACCCGTTATGGAATAATCCGCGGGAATTGAAATGTCCCTTTCAATTGCAGCTGAAACAAGTATTGAGGCGATATAATCATTTACCGCAACAATTGCAGTGGGTCTTTCGGCGAGGCTTATTGTTTCCAGCAAATCAAACAGATAGTTGCAGGCCCGTATGCCAAATACCGCACCGGGCATATAATCGGCAGGTATCGACCGGGTATCTTTTTCGGTTCCATAGAGATTCCTATGAAGCAGCGGGACTCCATGGTCAATATGAGCTTTGCAAAACCCCCGGTATCGCTCTGTTTCAGATGATATTTCAAAAACCGAATAGCCCAGGAAAATAATCCTGGTGTGCCCTGTCTTTAGTAGATGACTTGTCATGTCATATGTGCCTTTTTGGTTGTCCGTCCATACGAGTGAAGTGTCAAGTCCCTGAATTTTCCTGTCAATCACCACAAAGGGATATCCGGAAATCAAAAGCTTGCTGTACAAGTCCATATTTGCCTTTGGTTCGACGGGATAGGCAATGAATCCGGCGGATCCCCGCGACATTATTTCCAACACCAATTCCTTTTCAAGTTCAGGGCTTTCAGATGAATTGTGGTAGGTTACGAAATAGTCGTTTTGCATCGCGACTTCCTCGATGCCTTTGAGGATTTCGGAAGAGAAATCACCCTTGGAGGGAAGGATAAGGGAAATGAAATCATGGTTGCTGTCTTTTGTGGAGCCCTGATGCATGTTTTTCACATAACTTCCACTTCCCTTGACGCGTCTGATCAATTTTGCCCGCTCCAGTTCCTTGAATGCTCTGCTGACCGTTATCCTGCTTACACTAAAAGTCTGTGCTATCGCATTTTCGGATGGAAGCCGGTTTCCGACCTCGAGTTCGCCGGAAAGGATCTTTTCCTTATAATGATTGAATATCTTTTCGTACAAAGGCGTTTTGTTATTGCTCATCATTACTCTCCATATCGCGGTTTGACATATTGCATTGCTTTTGCTATACTCGATTCTAATATGATATAGCAACATTATTATATCATAAAATCTGATATAACAATAAAATATCCGCTTAGAAATGAGGGCGAGTATGAAACAAACAAAAGGATTCTGGAACAGACGGAAGTCTGAAGGATACATCACCAACAAACAGAAATTTCAGCTTGCATTCCCTCAGATGCCCCTCGCAATCAGCAATGGCCTTATTCACAGCGCATACATAAAATTCTATACGGATATCATTGGCCTTGACATTGAATACGTGGGAATCATCTGGCTTTTGTTTGGGATATGGAATGCGGTAAATGACCCGATGATGGGGGTATTCATCGACCGGTTCAAATACAAGCCCAAAAGAGGCAAATACACTTACATCCTTAAAGTAACTGCGCCCATAACGGTTTTGTCATCGGCCGCCATGCTGTATGCGCAGCCGGGATGGCCCACATGGCTGATATTCGGGTTCCTGACGATCATGCTTTTCATATATGACACCACTCAGACAGGATACGCCATATCATATGGAAACTATATACTCGTTGCGGCGGCCTCAAATGAAGAAAGGCTGGATGTTTCGGTAATCCATATGTATGCCGGACAACTCGGTGCATTCCTTTCAATGATCATACCGACGCTGCTCCTGGTCGGTGATGTCAACCCCACCCTTGTAATAGTACTTTTCACGGCTGTAATCCTTGTTAATTCACTTCTGTATTTCTTTGCACTCAGGCCGCTGAAAGAATCGCCTGCAATGTTTCGAGATATCCGGACCGATGAAGGCAAGTTGGTCGAACAGCTGAAACGCGACGCCAAATCATTGATTAAATCAAGATCCTTCGTTTCGTATCTTTTATATCAGATCATAGGAAGGGGAGCCACGGCTATTCTTTTTACACAGCTTTTATACATGGCCGATCATGTCCTTGGAATGAAGGGGATCCAAACCACGCTGCTGGATGTAGTCCCCGGGCTCGTAATGTTTCTGTTTCTGCCTCTGTTTCCGAGGATAAGCAAAATTACAGGGATGAGAAATCTTCTGATCCTGGCTTGCATACCGCTCGGGCTTTCATACATGGCACTATATTTTGTAAACGGTTTCTGGCCGGCGATGCTTGTGTATATCTTCATCATAGTGTTCACCAATGTAAATGTTGTGGGCGGGCCATTGTTCGGAGCGATCATTGACGATGATGAACGAAGAACAGGAACAAGGAAAGCGGGACTGTTCACCGGAATGAATGCATTGCTGACCATACCTGTCGGAGGCCTGCATACAATGATATTTACATCCATACTTGCCTTCTACGGGTTTGCGAGCGGTGCCGAGGCACAGTCCGAAACGGCGATTTTTGGAATCAGGATGGCATCATCGTTCCTGCCGGGGATATTGATAATACTTGGAATGATACCGTTGTTCTTCATGCCGATCAACAAGAAGGTGGAAGCGGAGCTTTCTGATTTTTCCGTTCATATGCATCGTTTGAACGGGGAAAGACACGCAGGGAAAGAAGATGAAGAATAGCCAATGCGAGCGGAGGAAACGATGAATTCAAAACGCAGGACGTCATGGGACGCCGACAATACATTTCTCACAAAAAGAGTTCCATTGGGTAAGGCGTGGGTTGTTGATTTGAAGAATTCGACATCAGCCGAGATACTTTTCATGAGGACGTTCCAGGGAATGGTCAATCGAAATGAAGCGCGCATGTACCTGATCAATTCCGACAGTTCTCAATTCGGCCCGGCCGACAGATTCTGGATAGAAGAGTATGAGCGGCAGGGTTGGGTTGACATCGGGGGATATCTGACCAGGGATGAAGCACTGGAAAAATTCGGTTCTGAAATCAGCGGGTATGTCGCCGCAACTGAGAAGGAACCATGGACGATTCATGCGGCAACGGTCATTGCCATCTTGAAAAACGGCATTGTTGCACCTGATGGTGTTGCCGAAAAACTGAAAAAACGCGGATGGAAAGAATTGGACAACATGTGCGGCCGTTGGAGCGATGCGGTATCCGCCTTCAATGAAATGGTGAATGAACACAGGGATGACCTTGCTTATCCCGGACTGGCCCTGCTTCGCCCAAGCGAGGGTTTATGGGATTTTATAGTGCAGCAGCAGATCATGCCTGTATTTTCCAGACCCAAGCACGATACATGGGAGGGTGTGGCCAGGATAATGGATACATATCCCGGGAAACAAATATTATATGGATATGTGTCCGACGACACAGTTGAAGAGGAAATCGCCGTGGAAAGGGCATCGTCATCAGGCAAGTATCTTGTCCCCACACATGAAGTCAGCAATCTGTCGTTTCATTCGGCGGTCATGGGCAATTCACCGGTGAAGTCCGTAAGAAAGAAAAGAAAACGTATACCTAAATTGGATGTTTCCAAAGTGAATGTAGCAATAGCCATTACCGACGGCGACAATCTGCAGGTGCCTATTCTTCAGTATCCCACATCAAAATTCTGGAATACCGAAGAAAGGGGAGTGATGCCGCTTGGCTGGAGCATGGGTGTAAGTCTTTCAACACTGGCTCCCGGAATATGGGAATACTACCGAAAATCCATAAGCGAAAACGATGAAATCGTATCAATAATGGGCATAGCTTATGTCCATGCATCAACCCTTCCGGAACCCGATCGGTATTTTGGAGCAACTTTTTCATCAATGACCGACATGGGGCTGCATACCCTGTGGTCGCTGGACAGTTCGCTGACCATAACGGATGAACCGTTGTGGGATATGCTTGAAAACGCTTCTTCAAGAAGTGTTCTGAAGGGCGTCCTGGTTGGATATGGACCGAGCATCGACAAGGCTTTTCGCCGGGATACGGGAACACCGGTCATGATTACCCAGAACGGATACTCGGAAGACGCCGAAAGAATAAAGGATCGGATAGAAGCCATGCTCGCGATGGAGCCGTCCGAACGATCACCGGTAAACTTCCTTATGGCAACCAATTGGAGCACTGATGCTGAAAAATTATATAAAACACTTAAGCCTCTGGAACAAAAAGGCGTAAGATTCCTGACTCCGGCACAGGCTCTTGAGTTAATGCCTAAAATACAGGGGATGGCGAAATCATCTGTCGATATAGCCGCGGCACCCGGAATGTGCCTGCCGGCGGGGTCTATGAAAAAGTTTGGGTCCCCCATATTAAGCGCACCTACTCTTGCCGAGATAAATAAGCCGATACAAAATCCTATCTCGATTAAAATAGAGGGTCCGGTTGAAGGCAGTTCTGATGAAACCATTGCGTATATCGCCATGGTGGAAATAAATACAAATGATATAGCCAGGGATTTTCTTAATAACCGGGTGCTTCCGGTGGTTGAAGGATATGGACTGAGCGAGGAATTTGCAGAACTCGCCTGGATGAAACTTGAGGTTTCTGATATCAATTTAGTCATACCTTTATCTGAAAATGCGACAATTGAAAACATTGACATTGAAGTTACAGGTACAAAAGCATCGGCATGTGTCATGGGCAGCTCCCTGCGAATTGTTTTGGAATCCTTCACCGCTGATTCCCGCACAATGGGACCCGAAATCAAGGCCTCCGTGAAATTCTCGGTCATCAGAACAACGGGAAAAGCAGGTGAAAGCATAACCATGAATCCGGAATCGGTTGCATTTGATTTTGCATTAACCGTAGGAATCGGCAAGGAAAAAGGTCCGCTTGTTGGCGGCGTCAAAGGCAAAATGGCGGGGATCGGGACCCGGAAGCTGATGGAAATCACAATGAGAAGTTAGGGACAACTGACTGGCACAGAATTTTAGATGTTTGCATCGGTGACAGTCGGATTCCTATGTCAACTAGAGTTGGCAAATTTGGTTTCCAGTTCAATCATTTATAAAAAAATCAGCCAAAACATACGTCGTAATATGCACAACTGACCCTATCTTTGTAATATACTAGTTTCATATGTTTTATTAGCATGTGAATCAAGCTTCGATATTATAGCTTGATTGAGAACCAGACGGCAATGGGGCTTTTGTGGAAACAAGAAGAATATATGACTTTCAAGAATACATGCAGTTCTTAGTAATGACAGAAAGAATCCACCTAAAAAGTGGTTATAAGAGAAATAGCCAGAGCAAGCAGGTACCCCTTGCTGGCAATAACGCTCACAAACCGAGAAAAAGATGATGCAAATAAACAAAATGTCCTTTTCACTGCAATGCATGCCGGAGTCGAATATTCCGCAGCAAACACACTTATAAAACTCATTGAGAAACTGACAGAAGGAGTGCAAAATCAGAATTATTCCTGAAGCAATTCAAAATAGCCATCGTACCGGTAGTTAACCCGTATTCGTATGAAAAGAGTGGTCTTGAAAATCAATACAGGACTGAACATTCCTCGGATCCTTATACCGATCCATACTACAAGCCATTTGCAAGACACTTTTTATTTGACATTTGTCCCATATCCATCCGGTATATTAAATTCTGTTGGTAAAACAAAAAACAAAGTCAAAACACAATACCGGGGTTGCTGAAT
>JAWOIG010000029.1:0-6575 GCA_046484775.1 Clostridia bacterium
CCTCGCTCATATTGCAATTATAGCAAAAAAAAAAGCAATTTATCCTTTTGATTTGTGCGGAGTCCCCTTGCGTCATTATACAGCCGGTTCCAAAAGAGAGTCCAGGGCATTCTCATAGTCCTTCTTTGGACGAACGCCTACCAGATTATTCACAATCTGCTTGTCCTTCAGTATGAACACGCTCGGAATTCCCATTATGCCAAAGTGCTGGGCCAGTTCCCTTTGATTATCCACATTGACCTTGCCTATTACAACCTTATCTCCGTATCCTGCAGCTATATCCTCTACTATTGGTCCGAGCATCCTGCAGGGTGCGCACCATTCCGCCCAGAAGTCGATCAGTATCGGTTTGTCTGTTTCAACAACACTGTTGAAGTTTTCCTTTGTTATTTCTTTTGTCATTTTTATGCCCTTTCTTATAAAAAATAAATTATGTTAAAAAGATAACAACTGTCAGGAGGTTTTTCTGTAACTTAGTCACTCAACTGTCCAATAATCGTATTTTTTTTCTTCCCATGCTGATTTTCCCGCTTTTTTCCATTTTTTTAAGCTGCCTGCTGACAACCTCGCGCACTGTTCCTATGTTAACCGCCAGGTTTTCGTGGGTTATTGAAAGCCAGCCCTCTTCATTGGCATTCCTGCGGAGGTATTCCATTATCCTGTCTTCGATCCTAGTGAATTTCATGTCGTCGATAAGTGAAATGGATGTAATCAATTTATCCGCCATTTCAAGAAAAATAAAACTTTTAAAGCTACTGCTTGTATTCAACAGATGCCTGAAGCTTTCCGGATCAAGCATTGCCATAAGTGTATCTTCTACAGCCTGTGCAGTGAAATCATATTCCATCATGCCTATTGTGCAGACAGCTGCCAGTATGCATATGTTGCCCGGCGTTATGTAGTAGCTTGTCATCTCCCTTCCCTCGTCGGATACGCGAAACAATCTGAGCTGGCCCCTGATAACAAGAGGTATGCTTTCACACCTGTCGTGTGTGCCGAATATCATCTGATCCTTTTTGATTTCCTTATACATTATGTTTTTCTTGAGATACTCGAACTCGTCCGGTTTCATCTCCCTGACAAAATCAAATTTATCTGCCAAAATGCCATCAAACATATATCAATACCCCCATCCCGATAATTACAGAAACTCCCTGCAAATCTCCTTGAATTGAATAAGTATGCCTGTAAATCGATCCGCCGCCTCTATTTTACCTGTCTCCGTCCTGATGTTTCAACAGACCCGGCTTGCATTGCCAAAAATCAAGTTCCCGCCCGGACTTCGCGCACAGGAAGAAATACATGAAATTTCGTCCAGTTGTTTTCCTCGGATTCATACGTAATTTCACCATCCAGTTCCTTGGCTATTCCATAGCTAATCGACAGCCCAAGGCCGGCGGCCTCCGTTCTGTCCTTTGTCGTAAAGAACGGGTCGAATATATGATTACCGGCAGTCTCGGGTATGCCCAGCCCGTGATCCTCCACGGTTATGCGGATGAAGTCTCCGCCGGTTTCCTCAACCTTATTGCATGCTATCCTTAAGATCTTGTCCATGTCAGCGCCGATATATTTATCGTTAAGGGAATCCATTGAATTTGACACTAGATTAAGAATCACCTGTTGCACCAACTGTGGATTGGTCTCGAGCAGCGGGAGCTCATCCTCGATTTCCACAACAAGATGAATATTGTTTGCCTTAATCATTCCGCTTAATAGAGTAATGATGCCGTTAATAATATCAGCGGGCATATGGATCGAAACACCTTGCGTTTCTTTTCCCGAAAAGGCAAGCAGGCTATTGATGGTATCAGCTATTCGCTCAGCCTCGTCAATTATCTCCGAGGCATAACCGACGACATCGGGATTGCCGGCCGCCGCTTCCCTGATAAGCTGGCCGTAGTTAATTATTCCATTCAAGGGATTGTTTATTTCGTGGGCTACCCCGCCTGCAAGAATTCCCACAGACTCCAATCTTTGTATGTTCCTTATCTTTTCCTCCATCCGCTCAAGCTTCTCGATGTCAACAAGAAACTTAAGGTCTGATTCAATGGCTTCCTTTATTTCTCCGATAAGTTCCCTTGCATTCTTTCCATAATCATTTGTTTTTCCGTCAAGCACGCAAATGGTCCCGAACATTTCCTCGTCCGGCCATTTCAGCGGCAGTCCGTAATATGAAATCATATTGAGGCCCGTATCCGGATTATCCTTCCATTTTTCATCGTCAAGCGCATTTTCGACAAGCAGTTCCCTGTTGGTTCCTATGACCGTCTCACAATACAATCCGTGGCCAAGCCGGTCGCTTCCATCGGGTTCATAGGGATTTTCCGGGTTTTGACTTTTAAGGAAAACCTGCATGTTCTCTTCCGTAATTTTCATTATGAGGGCTGCCGGTATGTTCAGAATTTTGGCTACCAGATTAATCAAATGCTGCCATTTGCCGAGCATATTTTCATTTATCATCGGTTTGTCTGCTCCTGTTATGCCGACAACCCTGGATTCCGATGAACTGCGCATGTATACCGAAGCTTTTGTTTTCATGTCATATTCCCCCGTTGGTAATAATATGGAAAGTTATACAACTCATACTCTTTATACCCGGATTTTATCAATTGGAAATAAAAAAATAACATTGTGCGCCATGCACGGCGTCGTGGAGGTCTTCCCTCTCATCTTCTTTTATCCCTCGGACAGTCCCTCCTTTTGATTGGGAGCCCGGTTTATGAATCCTGATTTTTCCGTGTTGGTTGACATACCCTTTGTCCGGCGTTAAGCTTGTATTGGTTTTATGAACATTAGCAGGATTTTCAATGATTGATAAAAAAGATATCTACAAGAAACTTAAAGCGCGCGGCCAACGGATTACGCGGCAGAAAATTGCGATTCTGGACATCTTGCTGGATAATACAGACACTATGCTTTCAGCCGGGGAAATTCGCTCCCGGATTCCAGGGGACATTAAAATCGATGATGCGACAATATATAGAAACGTCCAGGGCTTTGCCGATGTCGGAATACTTGAGTCAATGATTGACTCTTCGGGTCTGAACCTTTACAAGCTTTGCGACAGTTCCCCCCATCACCATTTGATATGCACCGAATGCGGCAGGATAATCAACTTCCCTTGCCGCGTGGATTTCTGGAAACCATACCTAAAGGAAAACAATTTTATTGAATCCCATCATGTCATTGAAATCTACGGCAAGTGTTCTGAATGCGCAAACAAATGAACGGTATTTCCCCGTTGCCCCGGTAAATTGCCATCCTTGCACATATTTTCGACTTCGCATGCAGCGGTTGATCATATCATTGCGCGAATATTTTATACCAATGATGTTCCCGTGGTATTCCTTTTTATAAAACCAGGGTGAATGGCCTATGGCTGTGTACCGCAAATATCCAGGGAAACAAAAAATCATTTTACTCTGCTGCGTTAGCAGTCAAATTGACAGGGTAAAATATATATGCTAATTTATTATTGCAACTGTGTTGCAATAGCGAAAGGTATTAATGAAAAGAATTATCAAAGCCGCGGCAGCGGCCATAGTGCTATCCCTGATACTTGCCTCATGTGTCAATGAACCGGGAACCGACAGAATTATAATAGCCGTCGGAATCGTACCCCAGGCGGCTTTTGTTGAACGTGTCGCGGGAGATTTGGTTGATGTCGTAACCCTTGTTCCTCCAGGAAACAGCCCCGCAAACTATAATCCGTCTTCGAATGAAATGAGAATGCTCTCTGATGCGACTGTATATTTTACTCTGCAGATGCCCACTGAAGAAGCTAATATACTTCCCAAGGCAAGCGCTTTCAACAAAAATCTTTTGATTGTTAATCTTAGGAACGAAGTCAGCAAGATATATCCGCTTCTTATGGCAACCGGGCATGACCACGGCGACGAGGAAGAAGAAGTTGTTTCAAATGATTCCGACGGGCTTACAATAGATCCGCATCTCTGGCTTTCGCCGAAGCGGGCCGTGGTTATGGTGTCTGCAATAGCAAACACTCTATCGTCGATAGATCCTTCCAATAAAAGCATATATATGGAGAATGCCGCTGCTTTCATACTGGAAATAGAAGCCCTGGAATCTGAAATCAAGAACATTCTTGAACCTATGGAATCAAGATCCTTTATGATATACCATGGATCCTATGGGTATTTTGCCGATGATTTTGGGCTTTTAATGATTTCAATAGAAGTTGCCGGGAAAAAGGCCACAGCTTCCGAGATGCAGGAAGTCATAGAACATGCCCGGGAGGAAGGTATCGGCATCGTATTCTATCAGGATGAGTTCGACGACAACCAGGCCCGGACAATTGCAGAGGAAATCAATGGCAGGGTAGTTAAAGTCTCGCCATTGTCCCCGGATTACATAGAAGCTCTCCGGGATTTTGCAAATGTTCTCAGCGGCATGGAAGGCGGCGGCCAATGACGGGAAATCCTATTGTAACATTTGAAAACGTTCGTTTTTGCTATGACGAGGTATGCGCAGTAAGCGACCTGAATTTCACAATTTATGAAAAGAGCCTCACTGCTGTTGTCGGTCCCAACGGCGGAGGTAAAAGCACACTGCTGAAACTTCTGTCCGGGCTAATAAAACCAGACAAAGGCCTGATAAATGTCAATGACAGCCATGCGATTGCATATGTTTCCCAATTCGTTGATTTTGACACGTCCTTTCCGATAACTGTTCTTGAAATGGTTCTGACAGGTACGTTGTGTAAAAAAGTAAAGCCTTTTTGCAAATACACCAGGGCTCAGCGGGACAGGGCATTGAACTCGATCGCCCGTGTCAGTCTTGACGGTTATGAAGGAAGGGGAATCAACCAGCTGTCGGGCGGGGAACTTAAGCGCGCAATAATAGCAAGGGCCCTTGCATCCGACGCCGATATAATTGTTCTTGATGAAGCGGACGGCAATCTTGATGTGGACGCCGCCAGGGAGCTGTATGGAATTCTGGAAGGATTAAAGCTGGACAAAACCATTCTTGTCGCAAGCCATCATCTCAATGACATCCTTGATATCGCCGATTCGGCCATTTATGTCCGGAGAACCGCGACTGAATATGCATCAAGCATGGATTTAAAGCAAAAACTCGGAGGGCGGATAATATTATGATTGACGCCATATTAAATTATACTTTCATGCAAAATGCACTGATTGCAGCGGTTCTTGCCAGCATAGTTACAGGAATTATCGGCACGATAGCAATCGAGAAGAGACTTATAAGCATGTCCGGCGGCATAGCCCACGCATCTTTTGGAGGAATAGGCTTCGGGTATCTGGTTGGATTTGAACCAATCTGGGGAGGCCTTGCTTTTGCCGTGGGTTCATCTATACTTATATCCCGTCTTTCCAAAAACACCAAGATGAAATCTGATACCATGACGGGTATACTATGGTCTTTCGGGATGGCATTGGGAATTTTGTTCATATCGCTGGCGCCCGGCTACATGCCCGACATGACCAGCTACCTGTTCGGTGACATTCTTTCGGTTTCAACAAGCTCAATCATCTATATGCTGGTCTTTACAATAGTCATATCCTTTGTTTTCATAATGCTCTACCACCATCTTATCATCTATCTTTTTGATGAGGAATATTCCAAGGCCCGAGGCATAAACACGCGTCTGCTTGAATGGGTCGTTTACATAATGATACCCGTAGGGATAATGGTGCTTATAAAAATAGTCGGGATTATCCTTACCATTGCGCTTATGACTATCCCCGTTTCCATTGCCAAGCTGTATTTTAAGTCATACGGCAGGGTTATATTTGCCTCTATCATTATAAGCATGGTCTTTTGCATAACCGGTCTGACATTATCCTACTACATAAACATTCCTTCCGGGGTCTGCATAATAGTAATAAGCACTCTTATATATCTGGTCTTGCTGTTCATGAGAAGACGCCTTCAGAAAAGGCACCACGCCCAGAGGGTTCACGGAAGCTGATTATTTCGGCATCCCGCTTCTTAACAAATCCGTTCATGTGTCTGCAAAGCAAAATGAAAAGACCTTCAGTTTGAAGCCGTCAACCTTTTTTCATATACCCGATAAGTCTTTATATGCTTCATGCCCAGTTTCTCGAGCGCGTTTCTTATTCTGAAATTATCCTCAAGTATATAGTTCGCTTCCATGAGTATATTTTTATCCAGCAGATGATTGTAAAGATTGATGTACATAATGGCATCGAGTCCCCTGCCCTGCCAGTCGGGATGAACGGCAAGGCCGAAAAGCCTGTACTCGTCAAGCTTTCCGATGCCAAGCAGCATTCTGGCCCAACCCGTCGGAAACATCCTTCCTTTGATCTTTTTCAAGATAATGTTTATGTCCGGAAACCCAAGGCAGTAACCGATTGCCTTTCCTTCATCTTCAACAATCCACACCGCATCAGGGTCGACTATCAGCCTGAGTTTCTTCATCATGTCTTCCATGACAGGGAGTTCCAGCGGGACATAACCCCAGTTGCCGGCAAGGGCCTCGTTTGATATATCGAGGATGTTCCTTGCATCTTTCCTGAGATTCTTTTTGTCTATTCTCCTGAAGCTGACGCCCGGATACCTCTCTTTGAATT
>JAWOIG010000052.1:0-15366 GCA_046484775.1 Clostridia bacterium
GGTCCCGCCGGATATTCAGCTGCCCTTTACAGTGCTAGAGCTAATTTGAAGACTCTTTTGCTTGAGAGACTTTTTTCCGGCGGCCAGATGGCTACTACGGAATTCATGGAGAATTATCCGGGTTTTGAAGAACCAATCAACGGATTCGACCTCGCAATAAAGATGGAAAATCAGGCGCGGCGTTTCGGAGCCGAGATTATGATTGATGAAGTCATTGATGCGGAACTTGAAGGAAGCATCAAGACGGTGAGGACTTTGGCCGCCGAATACAAGAGCAAGGCCGTAATACTTGCCATGGGAGGTTCACCCAAGGAGCTCGGACTTCCAGAGGAGTCTCTTTTCAAAGGGCGTGGTATATCGTACTGTGCGACATGCGACGGTTCGTTTTACAAGAATAAAAACGTTGCCATCATAGGCGGCGGGGATACTGCGGTCGAGGATGCGCTTTATCTGTCAAGGCTATGCAGCAAAGTTTCTCTGATTCACAGGCGGGATTCTCTGAGAGCGACAAAATCGCTGCAAGTGGAGCTGTTCCGCAATAAAAAGGTAGAGATTGTATGGGACAGCATCATAAAAGGAATAGTCGGAGACCAGACTGTTGAAGGCATGAAGATTATAAATGTTAAGACCAATGAAGAAACCAGGATTGACGTTGAAGGTATATTTGTTGCTATAGGCGCTAACCCCAATACAGGGCTTGTGAAAAGCAAGGTCAGGTTAAGCGACGACGGGTATATTATTACCGACGAAGATATGAAGACTGATATTCCGGGTGTGTTCGCCTGCGGCGACATCCGCCGAAAAGCCTTCAGGCAGGTTATAACCGCAGCCGCCGATGGAGCTATAGCGGCATATTCAGCCGAAAAATACATCGGAACCTGATTGGGATTTTGGCATTCAACCGACGAAACTGAATTCGATTGGAATTCCCGACCATGTGGCACAGGAAACATCATTGAAGTGAGGAGCAGATGGAGATGCTTGAGGAAACGTTGCTCGGTAAAAAAGTCTGGGCTGTGGTCGGGGCAAACAGGAATCCCGAAAAATATGGCAACATGATATACAGAAAGCTAAGGGCAAAAGGATATGAGGTATATGCGGTAAACCCGTTTTACGATACCGTGGAAGGCGATGTATGCTACCCAGGCCTTTCATCGCTGCCAAAGATCCCCGATGTCGTAAATATGGTGGTTTCTCCAAAAAGAGGAATAACCGTAATCAGGGAGGCTAAATCCCTGGGCATCGAATATCTCTGGCTTCAACCAGGCACATATGATGATGAACTGATGACTGAAATAGACCGGCTGGGACTTTCGGCAGTACAGGCGTGCGTGCTGGTGGCAACAAGATAAACAGCATTTGTTATATAAAAAATGAAAGCCGGGATAGACCGGCTTTTGTAATGTATGGTAATATTATTAGCAAGAGATCGGAGGTTTGATTATGAAAATATTTTCAAGATTTGTGGTTCTTATACTTGCTGTAGCTATGATAGGGCTTTGTGCATGCACGGGAAGTACGGACAAGGCTCCTGATGACTTTGGGACTCCTGCGCCGGAATCATCGCCATCAACACCTTCCACGCCAGAGGCAAGCCCTGGCACTCCACAGATTACTCCGGCGGGAACCACCCAGGAACCGTCTTCAGAACCGTCTCCCTCTGCCGCGGCTGAACAGGGGCTTTCAAAAGTCGTGCTGGTAAACGATGCAAACAGCACCGGGAACAATCATTTTACAGCGGCCCATTACGGACTTCATTCGGCATATACCGGCGAGTATGTTGTTTTCGTCAACTATATGACATTGTTGAAACATGGAGGGGATCATTCACTGGCGCCCGAAGCTGCCGAGGGTTTTCAATACCAGGGCGAAGGTCTTCAGTTCCACAACGGCCTGCTATACTTTATGTTGTACGATTTCAATGTGGGTGAGTATTACCTGTATTCATATGATTTTGAGCATGATCCTGTCAAGGTTATGAACAGCACGGTTTATTGTTATGAATTCATTAACGGAAAGCTTTACTTCACAAAGCAATTCGTCCAGGGGCCCATATTCTCATTCGACATGGCAAGCGGGGAGGAAAGGCAGGTTACTGAATACAGGGCGCATGACTTCACATCCGACGGGAACGACATTTATTTTTATGCGACCGATGCCGGAACCGCGCCGGGACTTGTCAAATACGATCTTTCAACCAATGTAGAAAGCACGCTGGTCTTCCCGTTTTTCTCGCATAATTATATGGTTCATGGGAATTACATTTATTATGTGAATGAAAACAGCGCCACCAGGAGCATTCACAGGATGTCGATGTCAGACCAGAGTATCCTGGACATTGCGGTCGATATTTACGAGAACACGATTTCGCTCAACATATCAGACGGGGTCCTGTATATCCTGACTGAAAACGGAATAAAATCATGCGGACTGGACGGCGGCGGCATGACGACTATATATGAAAGCGAGGATTATTTGTCCAGGGGTCTTCATATCTTTGGAGACAGGATATATTTCACAGACGGTTCGTATCTTTATATGATTAAAAAGGACGGAACAGATTCCATATATTTCCCGTTGTTCTGAGAAAAATAAACATTATCCCAAGGCCTTCTGTCCGAAGGCCTTTTTTCATGAACCCTGTGGATGTAATGGCCTTGAAAAAACCGGAAGCTGAGCATACTGTTTATTAATAAGCGGGCTGCTTAAACATGTGCTGCTTGCGAATGGAATCACTATTTCAAAAAAAATGAAACAAATTATAGTCGTCCTGCGTCAAAAGAACATAATTTACTAGAAGGAGTTAAAAAAATGGAAATCAAAAAGACAAGAATAGTGCGCATTCTAATACTTGTATCAATTCTGGCTTTTGTCATAACCGGTTGCGGGAATGGCAAGGCGCTGGAATGGAATTTCACATTTGAACAGGATGAGGAAGGCTGGACTGGAGATTTTACGGATCTGCCAGTTGATTATGAACAAGGGCTGTACGAACTTGATTTCGGATATAGGGATCTTCCTGCGGAGCTTGGAGTCTCTAAAAAGGCAATAATGATAGGCGGAAATAATAGCAGCGATGATTTGTTCATGTATATCAAAAGACCGTTGACAAAGGAAGACGGAGTAGCACCCAATACTGAATACCTTGTCTGGTTTACGGTACAGATAGCCACAAATGCGCCAAAAGGCGCGTTCGGAATAGGCGGCCCTCCCGGAGAAGCAGTCTTTTTCAAGGTGGGGGCATCCACGGAAGAACCCGTTCCGGTAATCGGGGGTGGGACAGGCAGTCCTGCGCAATACTTGTTAAGTGCGGACAAAGGCTCCCAGAATGATGAAGGCGCTGATGCGGTGTTGATAGGGGATGTCTCGAAGGATGATGGGAGCGATGATTTCAATTATTCATTCAAGACATTAACTAATACCGGGCACCCGCTTAAAGCAGTTTCCGATGAAAACGGAACGCTTTGGATTTTCCTGGGAACGGATTCAGGTTTTGAGGGAAGAACGACGCTATACTACAACAGCATAGCAATATCCCTGGAAAAAGCAAACTGACAGGCAGCGCCAATTGCATGGATTATTGAATAAGGATATAAAAAACGAATGAGTCCGCAAGAGGACTCATTCATTTTTATGTCGTTCTGCTGATAACGGAAAACATGCCGTATGTCAACAAGGCAAGGCAGTCATGCAATGTTTGGATTGTGTTTCTTTTTAGCCAGGTCGTTGGTGTTGATTGATTTTCTAAAAACGACGAAACGAGTGAAGAGAAATTCTGTTATGAAATTTGTCAGCATAGTGCCGCCAAGTACAATATATTCATTCCACCCGATATTGGTAAACGCATCTCCCCACCATGTGGAAAGAGGAGTAAAGACGGCATAATAGCCAAGTACCTGAAGCATGGCGACGGGAACGTTGCAAACTGATTTAAACGTAAACCGACGATTGACGGTAAAATTGTATAGAACCGATAATATCAGGGCCACCAGATAGGAGGGCCAGTAAGGAAGGCCGGTCAATTCATTGAGCAAGGTGAATGCAATTACCTGGATTACCCCGGCCGAAACTGAAAACATAACGAATTTTAAAAATTGAACCGCGTTTTCCCTGGCGCTTAATTTTGCAGACCCTGTATTTTCCATGTTTATTTTCCTCACTATTTGACCAGTCTTTATAATACGGTGCATATGCAGCCGGTCTTGAATCTCGCACAAATCATCAGCATTATTCATAGAGTTTACCGTTTGCTAAAAAAATAAACAAGAATTATTTTAAACAATCGAATACCCCTTGTACATCCGGTAAGAATCAATAAGGTATATTAATCTCAATCCAACCCGAGCCTGAATTTTACAAATGCAGCGTGGGGATGTAATATTCATATATGCGGCAAGATGACTTGTCAATGAAGTTCCGCGGAAATCCGATTATTGCAGAAAGATTGAAATTCAATTTGAAGCGCAGGGATTGCGGACCCAATGATCAGCGGCATCCAGGCCGGAACATTCCGGTTATGTCGCCGCAAACATCTGTTTTTGGAGGATTTTATGAAAATAGTTAAAACAATACTTGTATTCGTTATTTTTTTCTTCATGGTGACAATTTTCAATGGAATGGTGTCGCTGGCCAAGAAAATCAGTTTTGGAAACACAATTATTGAAACCGGCTTTTATGTTTTTATTGCCGTCCTTGTGTTGATATTCCTGGTGATTCCGCTTTTAAAATACATCGGATACCCGTCGTCATCCATGATAAGAAAGATGAATGAGGGAAGCAAGACGGCCGCGGACAGGCTGTACAGGTACTACTTCAATAAGGGAAGGCAAAAATCCGGCACAGCCGCAGGGAATGTACAGATTGACGGCGACCCGCCTTCAAGAGCCGACATGGTCAGGAAACAGCTCGGGGAGAGGATCGACGGATTCGACAGGGAAATTCGAGTGATGGCGCTTAAGCTTACCACTACGGTCGTTCTTTCACCAAATTCATTCATCGACGGCCTTATCATAATACTGGGCAACAGCCAACTCATATACAAATTGTCAAAAGCCCTTGGCATAAGATATACGGCAAGGGAATTGCTGGACATGTATTTCCGCATTTTTTCAATAGCGTCATTTTCAGGGCTGATCCAGGAGTTTGATGATGAGATAGAGGAATTCATACGCGAGACAATCAATATGATTTCCGAAGACGCAACAAAGGAAATACCCATTGTGAAAATAATACCCAGGGTTATCAGCCCTTTGATCCAGGCAAGCACAAACTACGCTTTTGTCATATACAATGGCAAGCGTTTCAAGTATATGATGAAAAGACTGGTTGAAAACAACGGTATGGATGAAAGGGAAATAAACATGCTTGCCAGGAAGGATGCCAGAAGGGCGAGGATTACATATTTCAGAGACATGAATAAAAAGGTTTTCACATCGTTCAAGTCAAAAATATTCGGGAGAAAACCGGAACCGGAAACAAATTGAACACAGAATTGCCCATACATTTGGTGAAGATTCTGTTGTGCAGGTCTTGAAATAATACTGGTAAAAACAATGAATCGGTATATAATAATAGTACGAATTCTCTTATTGCATTTGGAATCGGCAAATTACGCATTCAGCTGAGTACTGTTTGATTCGAGACGGAGGTAAAGATATGAAAAGAGTAATCATAGTGATTTTGTCTGTGGGACTTTTGATGGGAATACTATCCGGCTGCAATAATGGCAAGAAGGAAATCGACGAACTCAAGCAGCAGATTGAAGAACTTCAACAGAATATTGCAACACCTGTTCCGACCGGTACGCAGGCACCGGCATCAACACCCACCCCATTTCCCGTCTCACAAGAGCCGTCTGCCACACCGGTACCGACGGAGACTCCCATTGCTACGGCAACGCCTGAAACCACACTTGCACCAACACCGACACCTGCTCCCCAACCTCTTTCCATGGCAAGATGGGACGGCAATGTCTTTGTAAGCGAGTGGGCGGGATTCAGGCTGCCTTTGCCGGCCGGATGGTACAAGGCCACGGACGATGAAATCAAACAGGTCTACAATCTTGGCTATGATATAATTGCAGGCGCCACGGGTCAGACAGTCGAGGAATTGAAGAATATCCCGGTCATTTGGCCCATGTTCATCATGAAATATCCGTTGGGAACAACGTTTACCGGCATGAATACCAATATCGTCATGTTCTTTGAAAAGCTGATTCCCCCGAACGATACGCAAGTGGATGAAACAGTTTATCTCAACAGCGTGAAAAGTCAATTTGAGAGCATGGGCTATGAATTTCCATCCAGTATTACTGAGATCGATGTTGCCGGGAAAACTTATCATTCCATGAAGGCGGTTATTTCGGAGAGCAGCATGCAACAGAGATTCCTTTGCAGAAAGCATGAGAACTATATGATCGGCATCATCCTCACAGGCGATATAAATAATTCAGCGGAACTGGAAGGACTTATCAACAGCATAACGGCCCAAGGGGTTCTCTAAATGGATTGCTGCATGATGCTTTGACATGCTTCTTGAAAGACAGTAAGCCGGGACTACGAAACATGACTTTGAGGTCTCCTGGATTGATTGAAATAGGTAATAATCGGTTTATATGAAAAAAGGTCCGGAATATCATTCACATCTTGTTTTTCGAAAGCCGGATTGACCATGTGCCGACAATGAGCTGGCCTATGCTGACACCAACAAGAATTCCGATATAACCGCCTGCCACTTTTCCAAGGAAGGCAAGTGGTATGACTATGCCCAGTGTGCCGGCTACATTGAGAAGAACAGTCCAGATTGGGCGGCCTATGGTTGTGAAGGCACGGCTCATCCAGTTGGTAATCGTAAGGCCTATCATACCGAAAAGCATTATCCAAAGGTAGTAAGCACTGCCTGTGACAACAGCGGCCTCGTCCGTGAATATACGGGATACGGGCTTTGCCAACGGAATGGATAATAGAAATATTAAGATTCCATATATTACGGCGAATTTTATCGCAAATTTACGAGCCTCATATACCCGGCTGAACTTTTCAGCTCCCCAGTTCTGGCCTACGACCGGGACCAGTGCAAGACCTACTCCCCCTGTTATCATGGTTGCAAAACTTTCGGTTCTGGAACCGACGGCTATTGACGCTACGGCAATTGTCCCGCCGGCAGATGCAACCAAAGCGGTCAGAACGCTTCGAAGCAGCTGCGGCATCAACAGAACGGTGATGCTTGGAATCCCGATTTTCATAATGCCTTTCCAGGAGTAAAGGATTTCGCTGGCATTCTTCACTTTGAATGAAATCAGATGATGATGAAAGTGTGTGAAATAAAGGGTTGCGAACATCCCGATTGACCTGGCTATTATAGTGGCGAGAGCGGCTCCCTTTATTCCAAGCTGAGGGAATATCCAATATCCGTGTATTAACAGAGGGTCAAGTATTATATTGAAGATAGCGCATGTCGACATAACAATAAAAGGTCTTATCATATCTCCGCTGGCGCGCATACACGAGTCGCAGACAGGAGGCATCACAAAAACAACTACAAAAGCATACCATATGAACATGTAGTCCTTGACGAGCGGCAGAACGTCCGGAGCGGCGCCAAGAAGCGTAAAGACTTCATCCATCGTAAAGAGCCCGACAATACTTACTATCATGACAAAAATCAATGAAAGAAGTATTCCATCCGTTGCGATCCGTTGCATCAGGTGGTAATCGCCTGCACCTTTTGCGCGTGAAAGAAGTGAAGCTGCCCCCATGCTGATGCCGCTTGATATGGCTCCGACGATCAGAACAACCGGAAAAGTAAAGCCCATTGCAGCCAGGGCGTCGGTTCCCAATGCGGAAACAAAATATGTATCGGTAAGATTATAGATAACAAAAGAAAACATGCCTGCTATCGAGGGCAGGGAAAGCCTGAGGATATGTCCCGGGATGCTCCCGGTCAATAAATCGTGTTGCTTCATATTCGCATTAAATCTAAACCGCCTGTATTTTGTTATGATACCATACATCACAACTGCTGATTCAAGAAAAATCGCCCAAGGCTGCAGAAAAAGTGCCCCGGGTGCTTTTTATATGTATAATGTTCATATACTCATCCATACAGAGGTGGTGCCCATGGGGGATTGGTGGAAAGACCGGGTTGCATATCAGATTTATCCCAGAAGCTTTCAGGACAGCAACGGTGATGGAATAGGCGACATACCGGGAATCATTATGCGTCTTGATTATCTGAAGAATCTCGGAGTCGGGATAATCTGGCTCAGTCCAGTATACCGCTCACCCAATGAAGACAACGGATATGACATCAGCGACTACAGGGATATAAACCCCGAGTATGGCACCATGGCCGATATGGCAGCACTGATAAGCGAAGCCGGAAAAAGAGATATCCGGATCATAATGGACCTTGTCATCAATCATACCTCCTCAAACCATTTGTGGTTTCAACAAAGCCGGGATAAAAACAGTCCTTACAGGGATTATTATTTCTGGCGTCCGGGCAAGGAAAACGGACCGCCGAACAACTGGACAAGCTTCTTCGCAGAGGATTGCTGGGAATTCGATGAAAAAAGCGGCGAATACTATCTCCATCTTTTTGCCAAGGGACAGCCCGACCTTGATTACCATAATCCGAGTGTCATTGAGGAAATCAAGGACATAATGCGGTTTTGGTTGGAAATGGGAATAGCGGGGTTCCGCTGTGACGTCATCAATATAATATGGAAAGCATCCCTTGAAAATGGAAGAAAAAGGCTGGCGCTGACCGGTGTCGAGCACTACCTTTCGCAGGAAGGAATGCACGAAATACTGAGAAAGCTGCGCAGCGAGGTGCTGGACGATTACGATTGCTTTACGGTCGGTGAAACCGTACTTGTCACCCCCCGGATGGCGAACGACCTTTGTGCGGGCGAGCGCAGGGAGCTGGACATGGTCTTTTCATTCGAACACATGGAGACGGACCAGTTCTTCATAAAATGGTTCCCACGGAAGTTCAACCCGAGACGGTTTTGCAAAACTATTGCCAGATGGCAAGAAGCCCTTGAGTGGAACGCAAATTACCTTGAAAACCATGACCAGCCCAGAAGCGTGTCGCGCTTTGGCAATGAAGACGAATTCCGCGAGGCATCGACCAAGATGCTGGGAACCCTCATTCTGACTCTCAGGGGAACTCCATTCATATATCAAGGGCAGGAAATAGGAATGACCAATTATAAATTTGAAAAAATGGAACAGATAAAGGATGTGGAGTCGCATAACCTTTGGAAAAAGGCAAAGGCAATGCATATACCGGAATGGTACCGGTGGAAAATGATAATGAGGGGTTGCAGGGACCATGCCCGCACGCCGGTTCAGTGGGATTCATCTGATTATGGCGGATTTTCCAAATGCATGCCATGGCTTGCCCCGAATGGCAATTATACGTATATAAACGTTGAGTCCCAAAGGAATGCCAATGATTCAATATTGTATTTCTACAGACAGCTGATATCGCTCAGAGCGTCCAATGATGTTCTGAAATACGGGTCGTTCGACCCTGCCATCATATCCGGAAGACTTTTTGTTTATAGAAGGAAGTTAGGCGATGAGGTTATTACAATTGCATTGAATTTTTCACGACATTCCAGGCGATTCAACTGTGAAAATAACCTTCTAGTCTCAAATTATGGAAGGAAAGAGTATGACGGAATATTGAAGCCTTATGAAGCAATCATAATTGACGGGCCGGAAAAATCGCTGTAAAGCGGTTATTATTAATAAGCACAAAATGACACACGGGAGGACATATGAAGAGAAAGAACAACAACAGGTATGCCTTTGGATTAGGCACAATCGGCAGGGACATGCTTTATTCGCTTATAAGCATGTACCTTATTTTTTATCTGACCGACATACTGCGTCTGCCGAATTCGATTCTATGGTGGGTGACCATCATCATCATGGGAGCACGCATATTCGATGCGCTCAACGATCCGGTTATGGGAGTAATAGTCGATAATACGAAGTCCAGGTTTGGCAAATTCAAGCCCTGGATAGCAATCGGTGCACTGACATCCGGAATATTCACAATACTTTTATTCACCGATTTTGGACTCGGGGGAACAGGGTATATCCTGATGTTTGCTTTTTTGTACGTTATGTGGGGCATAAGCTTTACCGCCAATGACATCTCATACTGGTCCATGCTGCCGGCTCTTTCAATGAATCAGACTGAAAGAGAAAAGATCGGGGCGTTCGCCCGTATCTGTGCCAATATAGGATTGTTCTTTATAGTGGCAGGAATAGTTCCCATTACAAATGCCCTGGGGGATTCGCTTGGCAGCATGAAGCAGGCGTATTTTATATTTTCCATTATAATAGTCCTGATAATGCTGGCCGGGCAAAGCATAACGCTTTTTGGCGTCAGGGAATCAAAGGCGATAGTGCGCCATGAGGAAAAAACCACATTGAAGGGTATGGTAAGGGCGATATTCAAGAATGACCAGCTTTTATACACTGCGATTTCAATGGCGCTTTTCATGATAGGATATGTGACAACCACAGGATTTGGACTTTATTTCTTTAAATATGCCTACGGAGACGAGGGCATGTACTCAATATTTGCAGTCATACTGGGGATATCACAGATAACCGCATTGCTTTTATTTCCTCTCTTTAGCAAACGTTTCAACCGAAGAACACTGTACACCGGAGCCACCGTGCTTGTGCTGGCCGGTTATGTGATATTCTTTTTCTCCCCAATGAACATGCTGTTCATAGGAACTGCCGGGATACTGTTGTTTATAGGCCAGGCGTTCATACAGCTGCTGATGCTTATGTTTCTTGCTGATACGGTGGAGTACGGCCAGTGGAAGCTTGGTAAAAGGAATGAAAGCGTTACATTTGCGCTGCAGCCGTTCATCAATAAGATGGGTGGAGCAATAGCCAGCGGCATCGTGGGTGCAACGGTAATCATTTCAGGAATCAATGATGCAGTATCCGCCGAAGACGTTACCGCAAAGGGCCTGCTTATCATGAAGATGGCTATGCTGATACTCCCCCTCTTCTTTATTTTGGCGGGATATATCATATACAGATTCAAATACAGAATTGACCGGAAGATGTTTGATGAAATATTGTCCGATCTGGAGGAGCGGGGGGAGATAAAGTCTGAGAAATAGGAAAGTATATGTCGCAGAAGTAAAATCAAGACAAGGAGTTATACGAATTATGAATATCAGGGAATACAGGGATAAGGTAATGGGATGCTGGATCGGCAAGAATATAGGGGGAAGCCTTGGAACGCCTTTTGAAGGCATCCGCGGGGTGTTTGATGTCGAGTATTATGTTCATGACATAAGCAAGGGGGCGCTTGCGAATGACGATCTTGACCTGCAGCTTGTCTGGCTCAACGCAGCGGAGAAATATGGAAGGAATCTCGACGCAGAGATACTCGGGGAATACTGGCTGTCATATATCGTCGCCGATGTCTCGGAATACGGCATGGGGAAGAACAATATAGCCATGGGGCTTCTGCCTCCCATCTCTGGATGGTACAACAATAAGTTCAGAAACAGCTGCGGATGTTTCATCAGAAGCGAGCTCTGGGCGTGTCTTGCCCCGGGCCATCCGGAAATTGCGGTGAAATACGCGTATGAGGATGCGATTGTCGACCACTCTGAAGAAGGCGTATACGCTGAGATATTCTGCGCGGCATTGCAGAGCGCGGCGTTTTCCGAAAGCGATGCCTCTTTACTGATAAAAACAGGTCTTTCGTATATACCCGGGGATTGCGCGATTGCTATTGCTGTCAAAACTGCAGTGGACAGTTATAACAATGGGCTTTCATGGAAGGAAGCAAGGAAAAAAATTCTTCAGACGGTTCCGGGCAGTTTCGGCAGTGTGCCGAAAGGACAGGAGCCCGAACCGGATGTTCCGCGTGGCGAAACCGGGTACAATGCACCAAGCAACATAGGACTTATGGTGATGGGATGGCTCTACGGGGAAGGTGATTTCTCAAAGGGCATATGCATAGCCGCAGGCTGCGGGGAAGACACGGACTGTACGGCGGCCACCATAGGTGCGCTTATGGGGATAATAGGCGGAACTGCTTCCATTCCAAAGAAGTGGATATATCCCATAGGAGATGAAATTAAGACGATATGCGTTGACCTAACAAAGCGCGAAAAGCTCAGGATTCCGGAAACCATCGTAGAATTTACAGACAGAATATGCACGCTGATGCCTGTATTCATGGGTGAACACTGCAATATCATGGGAGAGAACGGGGTCGTGCTCAACATGCAAAAGGGTGATGCGCTGATGGATTCCGGGGTATTTAAAGGAAGGGTAGGAAACAGGACGGATATCAATTTCATGTTTGTTGAAAAACTCAGGGAACAGCCATTCGGAGTAAGAAGAAAAAGCGTCCCGTTCGATGTCACTCTCGACTACATGGGGGGGATTGCTGTGCGTGACGGAGAAGAGAAAGAAATTGTTCTTCACATAGAGAATAATCTTGTGGAGCAACAGTGGATAACCGTGACATGGCATGTTCCCGCCGAATGGTCGGTATTGCCCGGAAAGGAAACGGTTATAAATCTTCACCAGCTGCACGGCGTCACGTCGCTGACGGATGCCGGGTATACAATAACTCCGCATGACGTCAACAAGGGGAAATACGATTTGATTCTTGAAATCAAGTCTCATGGCAGGCTTGGCACGATGTATGTGCCGGTTATGTTTATATCGGGACCCGGCGCGGTCTGAGGATTCATGCTGGAAAGCGGAGGAATAAATGATAAAAGAAGAATTGAGAATTTTATTCGTGGGAAACTCGATTACATGGCATCCGGTGAAACAAGAAATCGGCTGGAACCATGAGTGGGGTATGGCGGCATCATCCGAAGAATGCGATTACCTGCATCTTGTCATGAGGGAAATCAAGGGAATCAACCCATTGTCTGTGTATAAGATAGCATGGGTTGTTCAATGGGAGCAGGAATACTGGATTGAGGCGAATCTCGAAGCTCACGGTGATGCGGCCGGGTTCAAACCCGACGTGATAATAATGAAGATAGGAGAGAATGTTTTTCAAAAATACAATGATGAACATCCGTTTCACGTCTATTTCAGAAAACTGATTGATTTCCTCAATCCGGAAGACAGGGCGAGCGTGATAGTCGCAACAAGCTTTTGGAAAGCCGGGGTTGTAGATGAAGCAATGAGACAGGTCGCGGCAGAACGGAATTACCCGCTGGTTGAACTTGGCGGTTTCGAAGATTTTGACGACATGAAGGCAAAAGGTTTGTTCGGACACAAGGGTGTTGAGAATCATCCGGGGGACAGGGGCATGGAGGCCATCGCAAATGCAATACTGGGTCCGCTTAAATCATTGATTAGGGAGATTGGCAAATAGAGGCCGGTTTCAAAGAAATTATATATGTACTGTCGAAGAGGTTAGTGAACAGATGACTGAGCAAGGTTCTTTTATTATACTCATACACACACTCGCGGCCGGGCCGGAATGCAGGAAGTTTTCAGCAAGGCAGGTCAAGAAATGAATCGACCGGGATGCTATCATGCATAAGGAGGTAGTTGCATGGAGCGAATGGAGATAATGAAGGCCGTAAGGCGGATGCAGGATTATATCAATGCAAACCTTAACAATCCGGTTACACTGTGCGACCTTGCAAGGGAAGCAGGATACTCCCAGTGGCATTCAGCAAGAATTTTCAAGGAAGCGACGGGAAAAGCGCCTTTCGAATACCTCAGGGCGCTCCGCCTGAGTAAAGCCGCCCTGATGCTTCGCGATGAAAAGCACAGGATCATTGATGTCGCATTTGACTTTGTCTTTGATTCGCACGAAGGGTTCACCAGGGCTTTTTCAAAACAGTTCGGGATATCGCCCAGGAAGTACAGCAATCATCCGGAACCCATCAGGTTGTTTCTCCCGGATCCGGTCCGTGCAGATTACCCTAATACACAAAAAGGAGAGAAAGTTATGTCCATGGAAAAAAGTATAAAAACGGTTTTTGTCCAGGTTGTCGAAAGACCCGGCAGGAAGGCGATTGTAAAGAGGGGCATCAAGGCAACCCACTATTTCGAGTATTGCGATGAAGTCGGCTGCGACATATGGGGAATCCTGACGAGCGTAAGGGAAGCGATGTATGAGCCTGCAGGAATGTGGCTTCCTCCGGTAATGGTCAGGCCGGGAACGTCTATATACGTGCAGGGGGTTGAAGTTCCGGTCGATTATAAAGGCAAGATACCCGATGGTTTTGAAATAATGGATCTGCCGGCTTGCAAGATGATGGTTTTTCAAGGAGAGCCGTACGACGATGAAAAGTTTGAGGAAGCTATCGGGGAGTTATGGGAAGTAATGAAAAAATACAATCCCGGGATTTACGGATTTGAATGGGCGGACGAAGATGCCCCGAGGATACAGTTGGAGCCTCAGGGATACAGGGGGTACATCGAGGCAAGACCTGTAAGGGAATTAAGTAAAGGATAAGTCGGAAATCAGATAAAAGCATACCTCATGGGTGTGCTTTTATAATAATATGCCGGGGAATAAAGGAAACAGATTCAATATTAATTGGCGCATGGACTGAAAAGTATGGGATAATTAAAAGTAAGAAACAGCATTTGGTATATTAGAAGCAAATGATGCCAATGGAAATATATTGGATGGGAATCGGAGAGAGATATGATGATTTTTAGTTTGACAAGACCAGAACCAAAGCTTCCGGAATCGTTTTTCTGGACTTGGGATCAAAGCACGAACTGGATGCTGGACGATCCGGGTCTGTGCATGCCCTCCGCCTGCACCTCACCGGCGACGGTGAGGGGGAGTTCCGCATCCAGTCCCCACCGATCGACGTCGCCTGCACCGAGGACTGTGCCGTCGGCCTTCCGCAACCACTCTCGCTCGCCATCACCTACTTCGCGCACGGCAGCACCGAGACCGTGGTCGACGATTGGGGCGGCGCCTGCACCGGTGCTGCCGATGCCGATTACTGCCTCGTGCCCGTCAGCGGCGCCACCGACGTCAGCAAGACCTGGCGCAGGCCACCGGAGGCAGTCGACGACACCTACGCCACCGCGCGCAACGCCACCCTGAGCGTCAGCACCGGGCAGGGCGTCCTCGCGAACGACGACGACACCCCGGGCGACGTCCTGACGGCCAGCCTCGTCGTGGGCGCCGAGCACGGCACCGTGACGCTCGCGCCGGACGGCGGATTCACCTACACGCCCGAGCCGAACTACACCGCCCCCGACACCTTCTCCTACCGTGCGCGCGACGCCTTCGGCAACGACTCGAACACCGCCACCGTCACCATCACCGTCACCCAGGTCAACCGCCCGCCCGTCGCCAACGACGACG
>JAWOIG010000097.1:0-33737 GCA_046484775.1 Clostridia bacterium
TGCCTTAATATCATATAAAGGCATCGATTCAAATTCGGTTTTCATGGATTCCATGGATTCTCCGTCCGGCGTAATCATTGAAATTCCTGCCTCTGCAAAAAACCGGCTGCAGCGGTTCATGCGGTTCCGGTTTTAGCTCCATTCGATATTAATTTCAATGGGATGTATGCCTTTTGCTTCAATTCGGTTTCTCTTCAAACTCCTTTATGCTTTTCCTGATTCCTTCTTCGAATCGATCAAGCGTCGACAGGGCTTCTTCGCCGGTTTTCTTTACTGTATATATATAAACCTTGAGTTTTGGTTCCGTGCCGGAAGGCCTTACGGCATACCACGTTCCGCCGTCAAATCTGTATTTCAACACATCCGATGCGGGAATGTCCACCTTCGAGCTGCGCCCGGTTTCAATGTCAATATGGATGGATTCATTGTAGTCGGTCATGCCAACCAGTTTTTCGCCTCCGACCGCAGACGGAAATCCTCTCCGCCATTCCCTCATTACCTTTTCCTTGAGTCTTACCCCTTCGGCTCCTTTATATGTAATTGAGAACTGGCTTTCCCTGTAGTGCCCATACTCTTCGAATATTTCATCCAGGACCTGCATCAACGTCCTGCCCCTTGCCTTATAGTATGCGGCCATCTCAAAAATAAACATTGCAGTGCTCACCGCATCCTTGTCGCGGACAAACGTCTCAGGGCAGTAGCCTATGCTTTCCTCGTAACCAAACACATACCTGTATTCCCCCGTTCTCTCAAACTCATTCGCCTTTCCGCATACATGCTTGAAACCGGTCAGAGTCTTGAATACGGTCAGTCCGTACCGTGCTGCGATTGCCTTTCCAAGATCGCCGGTAACTATGGTCGTCACCATAGCGTCTTTTTTTGAATAGAGTCCCTTCTCCATCCTCTGACTGAGAATATACTCCAAAAGAAGGGCTCCCGTCTGGTTCCCGTTCAACGGAACAAACGCCCCCCTCTCATCCCTGACCACGATGGCAATCCTGTCCCCATCGGGATCAGTTGCAGCGGCCAGGTCCGAGCCATGACGGGCTGCATATTCAAGCGCTATTCTGAAAGTCGAGAAATCCTCGGGATTCGGATACGGCGTCGTCGGAAAGTTCCCGTCGGGCTCCATCTGCTCGCTGACGCAGACTATGTTCGTAAAGCCTCTTTCACCAAGAAGCCTTGGAATCAGAACCGCTCCGGTTCCGTTCAACGGAGTATATACGCCGCTTACGCTTTTGTCTATTCCCAGATCGTTCAGCGTAAGTTTTTTAACTTCATCAAGATACATGCGGTCCATATCCCCGCCAAGCATCGTAATCAGTCCTTCTTCGACACCCTTCCCAAACGACGGTTGATCTCCCTCGGCGAACATCCCGGTGTTGTTTATCCTTGATAGAATTCTTTCCGAAATATCATCCAGGATCTGGGATCCCTCCTCCCAGTAAACCTTGTATCCATTGTATTCCTTGGGATTATGGCTTGCGGTAACATTTACGCCTGATATTGCTCCCAGCTTCCTGATGGCGTAGGACAGCTCCGGAGTCGGCCTCAGATCTTCGAAAAGATATGTCTTAATTCCTTTATGGGCAAAAATCGCCGCACAGGTCCGGGCATATTCCTTTGAATTTATCCTGCAGTCATGGGCGATTACAACACCTTTCCCCGCACCGTCCGATTCAACCACGACATCAGCGAGAGCCCTCGTTGCCTGCATCAGCACATATTTGTTCATCCTGTTGGTCCCGGCCCCCATGATTCCCCTCAGACCTGCCGTCCCGAACTCCAGGCATGTGTAGAACCTGTCCTTTATTTCATTTTCGTTTCCGCGTATGGCCTCGAGTTCCGCGACTGTCGCCGGGTCGGCTTTATTCAGCCATTCATTGTATAAATCCATGTACCCCATGAAAAACCTCCCATATAAATGAGTATAGGCTTATTATAACATTTCATTTACCCTATGTTTGCCTTACCTTTGAATAACCCGCTTTTGTGACGCTGCTTTCTTCTTGAATACTACAATAGCGCACGCAATCGCGCCAATTGCCAGAAATATCGAAAAAGCCACATAGATTGCCTTGGTGGAAAATGCAATCGACACATAGCTTCCTATGGCAGGGGAAACACCCCACCCGAAACTTCCAATCATCGCAATAAGGCCGAAAAGTGCACCCCTCTTTTCAGACGGCACCACGAGACTTGCATATGAATTCAAAAGCGGCTCCACCCCTCCTATCGCAAAGAAAACCAGTGTATAGAAAATTGTGAAGACTATCAGGTTGCCCGTAAGAAACATCGGAACGGCGATCACCGCGCCTGCCCCCATCAGGATTGCCGACAGCTTTATCTTGTCATATCTGTCGCCGAGGCGGGTTATGAATATGCCCGCAAGAGCAGTGGCGATGCTGCTTATTCCTCTGATTGCACCCGATACCGTGGCGGATCCTTCGAGGGCGTTGCGTATTTCCTGAATGTAAATAGGAATATATGGATCGATCATGGTCCTTCCGACCCTTATTATGAATATCAAAGGAAGAACCGTCGCAACCAGGGGAAGCAGCTTTTTGGTCCCGGGTATATTCCCCTTGCCCTGGCCCTCTTTGCTTTGCTTTTCTTTTACCTTCATGAATATCCTCAAAGGCTCTTTCGAACCGGTCCCCTTCACTTCCCGGACGGCCAAGAGAACCCATGCGAGCCCGGCAAGCATGATTCCGCTTCCAATGAGAAAGCTCATCCTGTATCCGAAAATATCAGCCGCAAATCCTCCTATTGCCAGTCCGGCTGAATTGCCGATGAAAATTGACGATGCTATTACGCCCAGTGCATACGACATCCTGTCATCAGGTGTCCCGGCTGCAATAAGGGCGTATGTGGCTGTAATGGTTCCAGTCAGAAGACCCTGGAAAAACCTTATTACAAGTATTTGATTTACATTGGTTGCAAGACCCAGGCCGAGAAGTACAAGAAATGCAAAAGCCATCGCCCTTGTGAGCATTAGCTTTTTACCAAACCTGTCCGCCGCCATTCCCCATATCGGAGCCATGAGGCCAAGGGTCACCGCCGGCACGGCCGTCATCAGTCCGGTATACAGCTTGACCATTTCAGGGGAAGTGACGCCAAGCTGCTGAATATAATAGGGAAGCACTGGAACGCCGAAAGAGAATCCAAGCATGGATATGAACTGAGTGACCCATGCCGCATATAGATTCCTCTTCCATAGCGGAAGCTTTGTTTTTTCACCGTAATCAGATTTCATAAAAAATACCAAAAAGCAAAATTACATTCATAGATTATATAACATAATCAACTCTTCAACCAGCAAACCGCCCTTATCAATCCATATGCAAAAAAAAAGCGGAAGCATTGCTCCCGCTTTTATTGTCATTGGGCTTTTTACTTGATTTCGACGGTAGCGCCGACTTCCTTGAATTTTGCCTGTATTTCTACTGCGGCAGCCTTTTCGATGCCTTCTTTTACTGTGCTGGGAGCGTTGTCAACAACGTCCTTCGCTTCCTTGAGGCCAAGTCCGGTTACTTCCCTTACGGTTTTGATAACCTTGATTTTTTCAGGTCCGACTTCTTTTAGGATTACATCGAATTCAGTCTGTTCCTCTTCTTCGACAGCCGCTTCCCCGCCTGCTGCCGGTGCAGCCGCCGCCGCTGCGGGTGCAGCAGCCGAAACTCCGAATTCTTCTTCCAGGGCCTTTACGAACTCAGACAGCTCCAATACCGTCATGCTCTTGATTTCTTCCATTAGTTTCTGCAATTTCTCGCTCATTTCAATACCTCCGAATTTAATTTTATTTTTTATGCGCTTTCATTTTGTTTTTGTTCGATTATGGCATTAAGCGCTACCGCCAGACCCCTGATGTTCGCACTGAGAACATTCACAAGTCCTGTAATCGGGGAATTCATGCTTCCCAGCATTTTTGCAATAAGCTCTTCTTTCGAAGGCATCTTAGCAAGCTTCTCGATCCCGTCAAGACCTATTACCGTACCGCTTACCACGCCGACCTTCAGTTCAAACGCCTCGATATCCTTGGCAAACTTGAACATGATTTTTGCTGTAGCCACTTCATCCTTGCTCATGGCCACGGCCGTAGGTCCGACAAGGTACTCCATCAAGCCCTCCAGAGGGGTTCCTTCGATCGCATGCCTGATAATGTTGTTTTTGACAACCTTATATTCTATGCCCTCTTCCCTCATTTTGGTTCTCAGCGCCGTATCCTGTTCAACGGAGAGTCCCCTGTAATCCGCAAGCACTATTGACCCTGCTCCGCTCATTTTCTCGGCAATCTCCCTGACCTGGAGCTTCTTCATTTCCAGTATCTTTTCACTGGCCATCCACTACACCTCCTTCTTTCAGCTTACCTGAGGCAGGCCGTTTTCACGGGATAAAAAAATCCCCGCCTGCCGAAGACATGCGAGGATATTGACTTTCCTTTTATCCATCACCTCGGCAGGCGGTTTCCCTTATGCTTTCGCACCTGCTGTCTCCGGTAAATAATTATTCAATTAAGCAAGCAGCATTATATACTATGCAGCCCGACTAATCAAGCACTTTCTGTGTATTGATTTTTATACCCGGGCCCATGGTGGATGTCACGACTATGCTCTTCAGATATTGTCCCTTTGATGACGCCGGCTTTGCCTTTACGACTGCGTCCATCAGGGTCCTGAGATTATCGGCCAGTTTTTCGGTTTCAAACGACGCCTTGCCGATCGCACAGTGGATTATGTTGGTCTTGTCTAGCCTGTACTCGATTTTTCCTGCCTTCGAGTCGGCAACTGCCCTTGCCACATCCATCGTAACTGTACCCGCCTTGGGATTGGGCATAAGACCCTTGGGTCCAAGTATCCTTCCGATCTTGCCCACGACGCCCATCATGTCTGGAGTCGCTATGGCTACATCGAATTCCATCCAGTTTTCGTTCTTGATCTTATCGGCAAGTTCATCGCCGCCTACATAATCCGCTCCGGCTTCCTCGGCTGCCGCGGCTTTCTCGCCTTTGGCGAAAACAAGAACCCTGACGGTCTTGCCTGTCCCGTGCGGAAGCACAACAGCGCCCCTGACCTGCTGGTCCGCATGGCGCGAGTCAACTCCCAGCCTTACATGTATTTCAACCGTCTCGTCAAATTTGGCCTTGGCTGTTTTTTTCACCAGCTCGAGCGCTTCAACGGTTTCATACTGTTGCATCCTGTCAAACAGTGCAACGCTTTCCTTGTAGCTTTTTCCTCTTTTCATTTCATCATCTCCTTGTGGTACGCTTTATCCGGGAATAATCCCTCCCACTTCGGCACATCAGTCCTTTACGACGATGCCCATGCTTCTTGCCGTGCCGGCAACCATTCTCATAGCGGCTTCTACGCTTCCCGCATTAAGGTCGGGCATCTTCAGTTCCGCTATCTTCCTAACTTCCTCACTGGAAATAGTAGCTACTTTTTCCTTGTGGGGAACACCGGAGCCGCTTTCAAGATTGCATGCCTTTTTCAGAAGGACTGCCGCCGGAGGAGTTTTCGTGATGAACGTAAAAGACCTGTCCGCAAAGACGGTTATTACAACCGGGATTATCAATCCCATGTCCTTGCGCGTTTTTTCGTTGAACTCCTTGCAGAATCCCATGATATTAACACCATGCTGTCCTAAAGCTGGTCCTACCGGTGGAGCCGGTGTTGCTTTCCCTGCAGGTATCTGCAGTTTGATCAACCCAATTATTTTTTTTGCCATTTCAATCCACCTCCCAAATCTTTAGCCTAAAGGATTATCTGTATCTGTCCATATTCAAGTTCGACCGGGGTTTCCCTTCCGAACATGGATATAAGAACCCTGACTTTCCGCTTGTCGCCATGGACTTCCTCAACCGTGCCGACAAAGTTCTCGAGGGGGCCGTCTATTACCCTGACATTGTCGCTGACATTGAAGTCTACCACAGTCTCGACTCCTTCGAGCCTCATCGACTTGACTTCGTCCTCGGACAAGGGAACCGGTTTTGCGGACGGACCTACAAAACCCGTGACGCCCCTGGTGTTTCTTACCACATACCAGGATTCGTCGCTCATTACCATTTTTACCAGAACATAGCCGGGAAATATTTTTTTAAAGGATACTTTCCTTTTCCCGCCCTTGTCCTCTATGACTTCTTCCATGGGAACCACAACATCCACTATATAATCCTGCATTCCCCTGTTTTCAACTATTTTTTCAAGGTTGGCCTTAACTTTATTCTCATAACTTGAATAGGTATGAACCACATACCATTTGGCCTGATCCCTTATATCCGGGCTGCCGTCGTTGTTATTTACATCAACAACCTGGTTAGTGTTTTCTTCATTATTCATTAACATCCGACTCCCGTCAAATTACTACTTCAACAGAACGGTTATAAGCGATGACAAACCCCAGTCGAACAGCCAAATTATTATTCCTATGATCGCGCATACGGTTATCACGGTCACTGTGTTTTTTACGAGCTGTTCCCTTGTGGGCCAGACCACTTTTTTCAATTCCTGTGCTATTTCCTTGAAAAATCCTGTGAACCTTGATTTTTTTGCAGCTGCCATTTCTCACACCTCTGTTATTATCTTGTTTCCTTATGGACTGTATGTTTTTTACAGAATTTACAGAACTTGCTTAGTTCAAGTCTGTCGGGCGTATTCTTTTTGTTCTTACGCGTCGAATAATTCCTCTGTTTACATTCAGTACACGCCAACGTTATTTTATCTCTCATCTTCAACCTCCGGTGGTTTGGGTTTTTAATACAAAAAAAAAGAAACCCTTCTCAAGCAAAATATAAATTACCACAAAGCACTTTCACTGTCAAGCATTTACGACAAATATATCCACCGAATATATCCACATGTATCCACAGGAGAGACCCTGTCCGCGATGCCGCCCGGGCAATCCCGTCCAAGGCCGTCCTGCGGATATCGTTCCATACCCCGGGAAACTGGCCTTTGCCTTGTTTTGCACGGATTCCCCGGGGTTTTGCCATTATCAGCCAATCCACAGGCTGTGGATATTACAGTAAGACCTTACACAAACCACATCGCCGGATTTTACGTTGAACCATCCTTCAGGGGCTTCCCCGGGTTTAAGTTCTTTTCTAAGGACCATGTCCGCCGTACAGACTTCAATGAAATTAATCCAGTGTTCATCAGTCATGGGATGAGGCACATCACCGACCTTAACCAATACCCCGCCGTCTTTTTCCGATGTTACCGGTACATGCTTCTCCTTGCCCGTATCAGCTGTCTTTGCCTCAAGCCTAGTCATGGGCTCGTCGCAGCAAACAAGCGCCGAAGCTCCCTCAGCAGTGATTTCAACAAGATTTTTGCATATATTGCAAAAATATAATTCCCTGAGCTTTGTCATATTATTCTCCTCCTTCTGGATTTTTTATATAGAAAACCGCCTTGACGGAATTTCCTGTTTTTTCGTCATATGAGTATTCCAGTTTTTTGCACAGTATGCTGCATATGGATATGCCCCTCCCGCTTTCACACAAAAGACTTCCGTAATTGCCTGACGGCGTGAAAGCCGGTCCCCTGTCAGTGATTCTGAATTCGATGCGCTCCATCCCCAGATCAATGATAATGTCAACAGGCTTTCCGGCATCTTCCTCATTTCCGTGGATCACCGCATTTGAAATCAATTCGCTCAGAACAACCTTGATGTCAAAAAAACAACTGCAGCCCGAAATGATTGTTTTGTATCTTACATATTCCATTATATCATCGACTATGGGCGGAATGTTTATTCTGTCTGAAAATATCCTGTATTCATTGTGGTACGTTTCAGTTGCTATCAAGTTTTTTCCTCAATTTGCTGTATATCTTCTTCTCAAGCCTAGAAATATACATTTGCGACACCCCGAAATCGTCGGCGATGTCTTTTTGGCTCATGCCCTGGCTATAGCGCATGATTATTACCTTTTTTTCATTTTCATCAAGCAGGCTCAGGGCTCTTTCATACATATCCCTGGTCTCGATTCCCTCGAAACCGGGATCCGGGTCGCCCAGCGCCTCCATCCTGCTGTATCCTTCCTCGTCAAACTCCTCGTCCAGGGAGCTTATGTTTCCGCTCCTGACCATTTCAAGGACTTCTATAACCTCTTCGGGGGAATGTCCAGTCGCTTCCGCTATCTGTAATGGCGTCGGGGCCATATTCATTTCATGGGTCAGGGTTTCGTACGCATTCTTTATCGACGGATAAAGTTCATAGTGCTTCCTGGGCATACGAATCACGCTCGCCTTGTCCCTGAAATATTTCTTGATTTCCCCAATTATGGTCGGGGTGGCGAATGTCGAGAACTTGTTGTCCATGTCCGGCTTGAACCGCTCCGCGGCCTTTACCAGCGCAAGGGAAGCAACCTGAAGCAAATCATCGTAATCAACGCCTCTGTTGAGAAATTTTCCCGCCAAAACCTTTGCCATGTAGTAATATTTTTCGACGATCAAATTCCTTATTTCTATATTACCCGTTCGAATATACTCTTCAAACAGCTTGTCGTCATTTTGGGTTTGCGTCATGCTTTCCGCCTTTACTCAATTACCAGCCTCAGGCTGCCGTTTTCACCCGAATCCACGCTGCCCGCAAGGGCTTCGAGGATAGGCACCGTCATTTCATTCGCTCCCTTGAGAACCGGCTCGCCATTGCATGTTTCGAATAAAACAACCAGCCTTCCCTCGCCGGGTTCGAAGCTGATGACCGCGCCCGGACAGCCGGACTCTATTATGCTTCCAAAGACCTCCGACACCATTACCTTTACATCCTCGATCATGTCGACATTGAATCCGCATGCGTCAGCAGCTCCGGCGGCCGTCAGCCTCATCATCCTGGAAAAGTCCTTGTTGGAAGGAACTTCCACTTTAATCGTCCTGTTAGAATCCATAATATCAAATCCCCCTATGCGACTATAAAAAGGGTTTCCAGCTTGGTTATCCGGAAAAGCTTTTTAATGTAGTCGTTGGCATTGACGACCGTCATCGAACCGCCTCTTTCAGTCAGCCTCTTGTATACTCCGACAAGAATGCCAAGGCCGGCGCTGTCTATATAGTTCAGCGATCCGAAATCCAGCACCAGGTTCTTCTCATCGCCTTCCGTTATCCTGCTCAGTTCCTCCCTGAATATCCCGCAGTTTCCCACATCCACTTCCCCGCTCAGGAACACAGTTCCGCCGATCTCCGTCACTTTCAAATCAACCATAAGATTCACTCCCCGTAAGTTATTATAATTTCAACCGCTTTTTTTACATCATCATAATGCCCGGTTCGAAGCGCAACGCACAGTATCCTTTCGTCCGCCCCATAAATTGATTTATAGACCAGGCTGCTTCCGCTTACATCCAGGCCGTATATCCTTCTTTCGCCTGTCTTGAAATCAATTCCATATATGTACGACCCGGTGTCAATGTCAATGTCAAGATCATTCATCAGGCCATCAAGCGCCATAAGAGCATCGTCGTTTCGGATGAAATTGAAGGCCTTGTCATCCACTATAAGTATATCGGCTTCCTCCGTCATGATAAGCGCAGACAGTCTTGTCCTTCCTCCTGCGTCATATTCGCCGCTTTCCCCCTCATCGTCCAGGTACATCACTTCCACCAGGATGTCTTCCGTTTCAGGCAGTCCCTCCGACAGTACCTTTTGCATTATCTCCTCGTCGACGAAGCCGTATTTGCCTGCAAATGATATCGTAAGGTCGGGGATTCTCCTGAAAAAAATCGGAACGACAATCATAGCTATTATAAAAATTGATATCAGGGATAAAACAGCCCATCCTTTGTAGTTGAACATGAAGTTCCTGTAAAGGGCGGCAATCTTCCCTGTTTCCTTCCTGCCGGCGGCTTCCTTTCCGGTCAGCAATCCGTATGCCTCGCTGATTGCGGCGGAATCCAGGTCCTCTCCGTTCCTTATCCTTCTTGACAGGATGGACATCCTTTGTTCTATCTGCTCCTGCGTGGGGTTTTCCTCCAGTCCGAGGATCCGCAGCGCTTCGTTTATTCCCATCCTAACCCTCCTGGGGTTTCATCGTCGGGAACAATATGACATCCTTTATGGAAGGATTGTCCGTAAACAGCATTATCATTCTGTCGACACCGATCCCAAGCCCGCCTGTCGGAGGCATTCCCATTTCAAGTGCATTTATAAAATCATAGTCAATTGAAAAATCACTGTCATTGCCTGTTTTTTTCATTGCCTGGGCCAGGAACCGTTCCTTTTGCTCAATGGGATCGTTCAGCTCAGTGAATGCGTTTCCCATTTCCCTTGCCGTCATGAATATCTCGAATCTTTCGGTTATGTGCGGCCTGTCCTTCCTGCTTTTGGCAAGAGGCGATATTTCTATGGGATAATCATAAATAAAAGTAGGCTGCATAAGCTTGAACTCAACCTTCTGTTCGAAGAATTGGTTGAGGGCCTCGCCCCATGTGCAGCCTTCCTCAACAGCCACGTGATGTTCCTTTGCCATTTCCCGGGCTTTCTCATTGTCCTTGTCAAAGCAATCAAAATCCACGCCCGTATGAAGCTTCACGGCCTCCGCCATTGTCATCCTTGCCCACGGTGTTCCAAGGTCTATTTCCTCGCCCTGATATTTTACAATCCTGCTCCCCAGGATATTGTCTGCGATATATCCGAACAGATCCTCGGTCAGCATCATCATTCCCTTGTAATCAGTATATGCCTCATATATTTCAATCATTGTGAACTCCGGATTGTGTTTATAGCTCATTCCCTCGTTTCGGAAAATGCGGCCGATTTCATACACCTTCTCAAGCCCTCCTACAATAAGTCTTTTCAAATGAAGCTCCAGCTCCACTCTGAGAAACATATCGATGTCGAGGGTGTTGTGGTGCGTTCTGAAGGGTCTTGCCGCCGCATTGGTCGTATGGTTGTGCAGCACAGGGGTTTCCACTTCCATGAATCCCCTTGAATTCATGAAATCCCTTATGCCCGCAATTATCCTTGAACGAGTCATGAATGTCTTTATAACATCAGGGTTGACAATAAGGTCCGTATACCTGTGGCGGTACCTCAGGTCGACATCCTTCAGGCCATGCCATTTCTCGGGAAGCGGCTGCAGTGATTTCGACAGCATTGCAACTTTGGTCGCCTTGACTGATTTCTCGCCTTTCTGCGTCGTAAATACTTCGCCGACGACGCCGATTATATCGCCCAGGTCAAATTTCTTGAAATCATCATATTCATCCTCGCCGACCAGATCCGTTTTAACATATATCTGCAGTTTTCCCGTCCTGTCCTGAATGTGGCAGAAACTTGCCTTGCCCATGATCCTTTTTGCAATTATGCGGCCGGCGCACGAAACCTCGCGTCCCTCCAGCCTTTCATAGCCATCGGAAATGTCGGAAGCATGGCAATCGATCCCGTATGTCGTGGCATCAAAGGGATTTTTCCCCGCCCTTGTCATTTCCGCAAGCTTTTCACGCCTTATCCGAAGTATTTCATTCAAATCCTGGACGTTGCCTTCGTTAGTGTCGTTTTCCTGCATTTTGACCTCCGTCGTCAATCCGGGTTTTCCTTTGGAACCGGTTTCATCCACCCGGAATCAGCTTCAATATAAAACAAAACTGACAGCCTGTATGCAAACTGTCAGTAACAAGTATATCCAATTTATCAAAATCGGACAACTTTATTTGCTTATTTCAAGAATCTTGAACTTCATGAATCCCAGCGGGGCGGCAACCTCGACCTTCTCTCCCACTTTTTTCCCGAGCAAGGCATTGCCTACCGGGGATTCATCAGAGATTCTTTGTTTTGATGGATCAGCTTCCATCGAACCCACTATCTGGTATATCTCCTCCTCATTGTAATCGAGGTCGACTATCTTCACCTTGCAGCCGATGCTGACCCTGTCTGTCTTGATGGTTTCATCGTCGATTACCTCTGCATTGCGAAGACTTGTCTCAAGCTTTGCAATCTTTGATTCAATGGCGGCCTGTTCATTCTTTGCTTCGTCATATTCGCTGTTTTCCGATATATCTCCAAAGGAAATGGCCTTCTTGATCTTTTCGGCTATTTCTTTTCTCTTCTTTCCCTTCAGGTAATCCAGTTCTTTTTCGAGCTCTTTCAAACCCTCATATGTTAAGATGGTTTTTTTATCCGGCATGTTTTCACCTTTTTCCTGCGTATTTTTTTGATTTTTAAATTATAGTTTCATTTAATTTAATTGTCAAGAACAAAAAACAAGTCCCGCTAAAAATCAAAAACAGGTTCCCGCTCAAAATGCTCAAAGCAAGACCTGTTAAATTGCAATCCGCCGCAAACCCGTCAATTGGATTTCATGTTCCTCCTGCAAGCTGCCCTGATGAATTCCCTGAACAGGGGATGGGCTCTGTTGGGCCTTGACCTGAATTCAGGATGGAACTGAACGCCTACAAACCATGGGTGGCCCCTGAGCTCTATCATTTCAACAAGGCTGTCGTCAGGCGATTTGCCGCAAAGCACCATGCCCTTCTCGGCAAGAATGTCCCTGTACTTGTTCACGAACTCATACCTGTGCCTGTGCCTTTCATGGACAAGCCCTTCGCCATATGCTTCGAAAGCCAGGCTTCCCGGCTCTATGACACACGGATATTTGCCGAGCCTCATTGTTCCCCCCAGATCTTTTATATGGATCTGGTCCGCCATCATGTCTATCACGGGATGCTCCGTCCCGGCGTCGAACTCCGTGCTGTTGGCCCCGCAAAGGCCTGCGACATTGCGTGAAAACTCGACCACCGCCATCTGAAGGCCAAGGCATATTCCGAAGAACGGGATTCCATGGATCCTTGCGTACTCAATTGCCATTATCTTGCCTTCCGTTCCCCTGTCGCCGAATCCTCCGGGCACCAGGATGCCATCAAGATCCTTCAGTTGTTCCTCAATATTTTTTTCATTTATATATTCCGAATTGACCCATGCGATTTCCACTTCGCACCTGTTGTGGTAGCCTCCGTGCCTGAGCGCTTCGGCGACGCTTGCGTACGCATCATGAAGCTTTATATATTTACCGACCAGACCTATCCGGACTTTCTTCTCCGGGTTCTTCATCCGAAAAACCATATCGGTCCACTCCTCAAGGTCCGGCGTCCGGTTTTCCATTCCGCATTTTTCAAGCACTATTCTTGCAAGGCCTTCCTTCTCGAGAAACAAAGGCACTTCGTACAGATAATCCGCATCATGGTTCTGGATGACGCATCCCGCGGCTATGTTGCAGAAAAGGCCTATCTTTTCCTTGATTCCGCTTGAGAACTCTTTTTCAGTCCTGCAAACGATGATGTCGGGCTGGATGCCTATGCTCCTCAGCTCCTTGACGCTGTGCTGAGTGGGCTTTGTCTTGAATTCGCCGGCTTTTGACAGATACGGAACAAGCGTCACATGTATGTATATGGTGTTTTCCCTGCCGATGTCCTGGGCGACCTGCCTTATCGCCTCTAAAAAAGGAAGGCTTTCTATGTCTCCCACGGTTCCCCCGATTTCGGTTATAACGAAATCAGTCTCGGAGTACTTGCCTACCTTGTAAACCTTTTCCTTAATCTCATTTGTTATGTGGGGTATTACCTGTACGGTGTTCCCGAGGAACTCTCCCTTCCTCTCCTTGGCGATTACGGCCCCGTACACCCTCCCGGTCGTGATGTTGCTGTCCTGGCTCAGGTTTTCGTCTATGAATCTCTCATATGAACCAAGATCAAGGTCGGTCTCGGCGCCGTCGTCCGTCACAAATACTTCCCCGTGCTGGTAGGGGCTCATGGTGCCGGGGTCCACATTCAGATACGGATCGAACTTCTGCATCGTGACCCTGTATCCCCTGGCTTTCAGAAGCCTTCCGAGCGAAGCGGCGGTGATGCCCTTGCCCAGGCCAGAGACAACCCCTCCCGTAACAAAAATGTATTTGACCGACATAATCCCCTCCTCTTCAACTATCCTACAATTCTAATATCAGGCACTGCCGGCTGTCAACATTGAATCGGTTCGGATTTTCAAGGATGACCTGCCGCCATGTTCCTGACTCGATTCACCCGCTCAATAAACCGCTTCCACGAGGATGCTTCCGTTGAGGACCGGCACCGTAAAACTGCATTCGCCTCCGATTATAACGGCATCCTCCACGGTTCCCCCCGACGCCGCGGCAATGCCCTTGATATTCTCCGGAAGGCTGAGCCTGACATGCAGGCCGTGAAGCGGCACCACATCCTCGATTATATCCAGTTCGACGCTTTTTCTTTCAGGAACATAGTAAAGGATATGTATAGCGAACCTATGTCTTCCCGGCTGTCTGTTCACTGTCGCAAGCACGCCCGACGGTCCGTCATGTTCTATCAATGTTTTTCCAAGCAGCATGACCACGGCATTCGACACCATGGTCTTGACCCATCTTGGGGACATTCTGTTGTAGATGCCAAATACCGGATGCGAAAAATATACTGTGCTCTTTGTTGAAATAACGGCGTCATACGACCGTTCCCCGGATGAAGGAGCCTGTCTGTGGGAGCAATAATGTTTGTACGACCTGATGAAGCAGGGCTCCATGGCACTGACCTCCACTTTTCCTCCGCGGACCGCCTGTGCCTCGATTCCCCTGGCATACATAACGTGCTCCGTGGAATTCAGGCTCCTGCCGATGATTCCTTCAGGCAAAACATAATCCGCAAAGTCATTATGAATCGCAAAGCGCCCCCTGACGGGTATTCCAAGGTCGTCTGTTGTCGTTTTCTTGACCCTGACGCATAGCTCCCCAAGATCAAATGCATTTCCCTCCATATCCATTCCCGACATATATGAGGCAAGCACTTTGCCTCCTTGCTCAATGTATTCAGATATCTTGCCGCCGAGACGTTCATCCACGGGGATGTCATCGGGCATTATAATCAGCCGGTATTTGTTGAAATCCATCGTGGAATCTATGAAATCAAATTGGAATGAACACTGCTCCAAAATCCTTGCGGCTCCCGTCATTGAGCCTGGAATGCTTCCGATACCCGAGTGCGAGAATTCATCGGGGGCCATAACTCCGATTTCAGTCTCCGGGACAGCTCCCCTGCACCATGGCTCCCTTTCCTTTACCATGGAATAGACGCGGCCGATCAGGTCGTATACGGGAGGAGACAGGACGCCTGAGGGCTCAAGCTGGTCCCCGATCAGACATTTTGCGTTCAATGCCAACATCCTGAGGCATTCGTACTCCAGGGCCTCTTTGTTCTTGAAAGAATGAAAGTCCCCCCATGAAGTATGGAATTTTCCTGTATGGCCCAGGCAATCCTTTCCCAGGGACCTGGCGTATCTCATCGTAACGGGAAAATGGATATATCCCCATTCCCCGCTGGGAAGGCTCTCCAGCTCAAAATGCGTATATGAATCCATCGTGTCCCTTGTTTCATATGATATATGCCCGCAATTATAGAAAACCGTTATGCCCGGCTTTATCGAATGAACGAATTCAGTCATTTCAGACTTGAAATCCCTGAGAACCTTTTTATAATGAGACAGCCTGTCATCCTCAATCAAAGGATTCAAGCCTTTCTTCTCCATATCGGCGACGCAATACGCGCACGCACATGTGCTTGTTATCACTATGTCGTAGAAAATACCGTCGGCATCAATATCCTTCAGGATTTCACCGGTATGATCCTTGAGGAATTGCCTGTAGGGGGTATTCACGCAGAGCTTCTGGTAAAAGCCCGAATCCAGCATCGCCTGCCCGACGGGGGCTCCGCCGGGTTCTCTCATAAGCCATTCAGGCTTTTCAGCCGCGGTATACTGGTCCCACTGCACAGTTATATAAACAGGGGTCCTGATGTTTTTTCGATGGCAGGCGTCGACCTGCTCCTTCAAAAGGTTCCTGCCCGCAAGACCGGGATGGTTCCTTTCCGGGAACAGCTTCGAATCATGGTAAATCATTCCGTGGTGGCACCTTGCGAAACAAGTAATGGAATCCACATTGGCTTTTTCCAGTATATCTGCAAATGCAACGGCATCGAACCCGCTCCCGACATTATCGATAAGCCCGCTTGTGTGAAAGTCCAGGTGTATCTGCCGAAAACGCAGCTCGTCCATGATTTCCTCCGAAATTAAAATCCCAAAAGAGCCGCTTTCACGCACTCATCGTTCATGACCGCCGCCTTCATTGCATATGTGTTCAGAACCGCCTGGATTCCCATATCCAGAATACCGTCGGCGGGATATCCACGGCTCTTTTTGTAATAGTTTACAGCCGTGGTCATCTCCGGTCCGAAAACTACATCCATGGGTCCCGTGTAGATGCCAAGCAGGGCCAGAATCCTTTTTGCACTATAGACATCGTAATTCACGCTTCCCTCGGCATAATCCCTCCTGACTTCTATTATATCTCCGTCAGGTTTGTAATCCATGTAGCCAATGGATGTATCGGTGATAAAAACATCTGGTTCGACCTTTGCCTTTTCCGATATCAGCCGGCCGGAACTATTGTAAACGCCTGATTCAACTATGTTGAGATATCCCGCGACATATCCTTCGGGAACCTCCACTTTTCGGTATTTGATATAGTTAAGCATGGCGCGGACATCGGAGCTGCCTGCCTCCCTGGAGTATTTCAAGAATGCAGAATCAGTGAAAACCGGATATTTCCGTATATATACTGCTTCGCCTGCCGTGGCCGCTCCGTATGAAGTGCCGTTTACCGCCGCCGCGATTACCTCTCCGGCACCCTTTGTATATTGATTGATCAACAGGCTCACCTTGAATCCGATTTCCTTCGGGGATGCATTGTATGTTCCTGCCTGAGTCCTGGCGATTGTTCCCCCGGGCACGAGCAGGTCGGCCACCTTGCTTGCATCGTCTATGTTCATTGACACCATGTCCCTGAGATCGATTATAAGATTGGCTTGCCCGAGTTCCTTCATCGAGTCCAGGGCACCTTTCACCCTGCCGGCCGTATCACTGTCGAATCCTTTGATTCTCATATAACCCGCATCATCCAGAAAAAGAAAGTCCACCGTCTGCATATAACCGGATGCCGCTCCGATTCTTTCAGTCCTTATATATCCGGTGTCGCGGTCAATGATTTCCAGAACAGCAGAACCGTTTGTCTGCATATAGGTATTGAATGCGTATATTCCCATGACCGCCGCATTCTGTTTGTCAACCCTGTGTATTATGTCTCCCGGCTTGATGCCGGCATCATATGCGGGTGAGGAAGGATTGACGGATACCACGATGAACCCGTCGCGAACTTTTTCAAGCAGCGCCCCGGTGCCTTCGGGCATTGCTTCCATGTCCCTGTCCGCTATTTCATAACAGGAATACTCCGGCATGTTTTCCATGGCGCCGTTGAACGCCGCTCCCATAATCCCGTCTATTCCCAGCTCTGTCCGATAAAAGGTATTTATGAAGGAAAACAGTCCGTAATAATAATCCTCATAAACGTTTATGCCCGAAGACGAGAATGATACCGAGCTGATTGCCAGGCACATTGCCAGAATATATATGATTTTAGCGATTCTTTTTTTACCCATGTCAGTCACCGTTCCTTTCCAGTTGTCCGTAGGCCAACATGAACTGGGGATCCCTGACGGCGTCAAAGAGCCTCTGCCTGTTGTTCAGGGCCCCCTGCGTCGTAAAGTCCAGCACTCCGTACGGATACAGGCCTTCGTCAGCCTGGAATCTCATGACTGCGGCAAAAGTCGCCTCATCATAATATCCGGTTATCCCGCCGTTATAATAACCAAGTTCCTTCAGGATGTACTTGGCCTTTTTTATTTGCTCCGACGCCATGCCGACATCGTACTTGTCATAAATCCATATTTCCCTGCCCGTTGTTTCGTCAAAGGTTATGGGACCGTCGTATTCAATCGAAATGTCCGGCTTTATACCGCTGTTGTTGATCGATCTTCCCAACGGGGTCAGGTATTCCCCTATCGTAAGCTTGACCGCGCCCAGCCATTCGTCATCATACGGTTCAATGCCCTTAATGGCAAGAGTTCTGATTATTACATACATGTCGCTTTCGCCGGTCTGCGCGGAATATTTCTCGTAAGCCTTTTGAGTAAGTATCCTGTATGAAGACTGCACGAGGCTTTTCCCATATGTCGTTTCCCCGACCAGAATACCCCTGCCGTTTTCCTGGATTGCCGCCGACAATATTTCCGCAGCGCTGGCTGTATTTTCATTGACAAGAACCACTATCCTGTATTCCCTGTCGTTTTCAGGCGCCATATATGTAAGGTCGAGATACCCTCCGTAACGAAACTCCAGCTTGACTATCTTCTCATCCGACAGGATTTCCATCGCAGTGAATATGCAGCCCCGCACGGTTCCTCCGCCATTGTTCCTGAGATCGATGATCAAACCGTCGGTTCCGGTCCCGTCGATCTTGTCAAGAACCTCCCTGAATTCGTCGCCGGTCTTATCGGTGAAACCCGTTATCCTGATATACGCAGAATCGCCGTACATCGTATAAGCGACCGTTTTTACAATTACATTTCCCCTGGTAATGCTGATGATCTTTTCCGGCCCGGAACCGTTGACAAGAACCCCTATTGAAACCTTGGTGTCAATAGGACCTTTTATCCTTGATGCGATATCCTGCAGACTTTTTCCTTCTATTGAATATCCATCCACCGATACTATTATGTCGCCGGCTCTGATTCCAGCCCTTGATGCAGGCGAATCAACAAAAACAGCCGTTACATAAGCACCCTTTGCATCTTCAATCATGGTAACGCCTATACCGACGAAATTCGCATCCTGATATTCGTCGACCTGGCTTTCATATGCCTCGGTTTCCTGAAAATATGAATATCTGTCGGTTCCGTCCAACGCGCCTGCGATCAAATTCTTTTCCAGGCCGACCATGTCGACGACCACTGTGGAACGCTCATTTATCAAGTTAAGATAAGCATTGAATATGCCGCTGTCGGTTGAATAAGCGGCGGCAAGCGGAACTGCGGCGGCAAGAGCCAGCGGCAATATGAACATTATTATTCCCGGAACTCTATTTTTCTTTTTGTTTTTCAAAATATACTTCCTTTACATTTTTTCCGGGGCGCTGATACTCAGAACCCCAAGAACATTCTTTATGATGGATAAGGTTGCCTTCACCAGCGCAAGCCTTGCCTCCATCAATTCCTTTTTCTCCCCCTTCACCCTGCAGGCATTGTAAAAACTATGGAATGCAGTCGCGACATCAATCACATACCTGGTAAGCCTACCGGGTTCAAGCGTCCTGGCGCTTATGGCGATTTCCTGTGGATACAGGGCAAGAATCCTCATCAAATCCTTTTCTTCATCTTTTTCAAGTGAATCCAGGGAAGGGCATCCTTCAGAGTCGACATCGACGCCCTCCTGTCCGAGTATCCTGAGCATGCTGCATATCCTGGCGTGCGCATACTGGACATAGAAAACAGGATTCTCATTGGACTGCTTCACGGCAAGGTCCAGGTCAAAGTCAAGATGGCTTCCCGAAGCCTTCATGTTGAAGAAAAACCTTGCGGCATCAACTCCGGTTTCATCAAGCAGCTCGTCCAGCGAAACCGCCCGGCCGGTGCGCTTTGACATTCTCACCGTTTCCCCGCCTCTCATCAGCCTGACCAGTTGGAAAAGAACGAGGTCCAGCCTCCCGCTGTCTATACCGAGCGCGGGCATTGAGTTCTTTAGCCTTACCGCGTGGGCGTGGTGATCCGTGCCCAGCAGATTTATAACCCGGTCAAATCCCCTTTTTTGAAACTTATTGCGGTGGTAGGCAAGGTCCGAGGCGAAATATGTGGTAAAACCATCTGACTTTACAAGGACTTCATCCTTTTCACTTTCCATCGATCCGCATTTAAACCAGAGGGCTCCGTCCTTTTCCATCGTGTGCCCGTTTTCCCTGAGAAATTCAATTGTATCGTCCAGTTCCCCGGAATCATAAAGCGATTGCTCCGAAAACCAATTGTCAAATTTTATTCCATATCTTTTCAGGCCTTTCCTGATGTTCTCGATATTTGTGGGCAGGGCATATGCAGCAAGCTTTTTCCTTCTGTATTCGGAAGGCTTGTCCGAAAGGTCCTCAAGACCCGATTCGATGTAGTTCCTCGCATGGTCCATGATATCCTCGCCCTGATAGCAGTCTTCCGGGAACACGACCGAGTCCGGTCCGTTTATTTGCTGAAGATACCGAAGCTCGAGCGACTGGGCAAACTTCTCTATTTGGTTTCCGGCATCATTTACATAGTATTCCTTTGTTACCTCATAGCCTGCCTTTTTCAGCACATTCGCAATCAAGTCGCCAAGAGCACCGCCCCTGGCATTTCCCATGTGGAGCGGGCCCGTGGGGTTTGCGCTTACATATTCAACCATGACTCTGCGCCCCGCTCCGATATTCAGCTTCCCATAATCCCCGCCCATCCCAAGGATATCGGCAACCGAATCCCGCAGCCATAAGTCGTTTGCGAAGAAGTTCAGGAATCCCGGGCCGGCGACTTCAACCCTCTCTATGTATGTTCCCGTGAAATCCATTCCGGCGGCAATTATACCCGCGATCTTAACAGGGGCCGATCTTGCACTGCCTGCCATTCCCATGGCCGCATTGCACGAGAAATCCCCGTGGCTCCTTTCCTTTGGCACCTCGATGTTTATTTCAGGCATAACCGTTCCGGTCGGAAGCAATCCTCCGGCGACCGCTTTTTCGATTGATCCTGATACCGCCGCGGCCAACTGCCCGTATATTTTGTCGATGATATATGTCATCCTATACCTCTCTGACGCTCATAATGAACTCATTTCGTTCAGCGTCCCTGCCGAATATATCCAGGGAATATACAATCGATACGTCGCCGCCCTTATCGTTGATATCCACATTGACTTCAAGCGCCTGGACGCCGATTGTAAAAACCCCGTACTCGGTCGCATAATGGGATGTGTTCTTCTTGCCCACCTCAAATATGAAAGTGGATGAAACGGTGCCTGTTCTTATAAGCGATACAATTCCCTTTTCCGCTTTCAGAGTGGTCGTCGTTCCCTCCATCCCGGTCATGCCGCTTTCCTTGTATGAAATACAATAAGCACCGTTTTCTTGATAAAATCTGCCTTCCGTAACAAGCTCGATGCGACCCTCGCCGCCAAGCCCGCTCTGTCCTTTTACGGAAATCATCACATCCTTCATATCAATATACCCGGCTTTCAAAACATTCTATACCTGCCATCAATACTTTTCAATGTCAACCTGGGCAACAGACACATCATCAATCCCGAGTATTTCGCTGCACAACGGTTTGAATTTATCGGGGCTGTCGCTTGTATATATGCTGATTATTCCCTTTTCACCGGTGCCGTGCGGACCTATACCATCAAGCATCCCAAGACGGGCGGCCACGCTTCGTGCGGAATCGATGAGCCTGACCCCGGCACCCACCGTTCTTTGTATTACGTCATGAAGCAACGGATAATGAGTGCATCCGAGAATCAGCACATCAATACCGGTGCCATTGAATGCCGACAGGTATCTGGATGCTATAAGTTCGGTTATCCTGTCGTCCCAAAGATCCCTTCCCTCCTCGACCAGCGGTACGAAAAGCGGGCAGCTTTTTTGGAACACTTCGGCATCCGCCCTTATTTCCCTGATTTTTTCAGGATATGCATTGCTTCCAATGGTGGCCTGGGTTCCGATCACCCCTATTTTCCCGTTTACCGAAGCCCTTGCGCCGGCCTCTGACCCAGGCGTAAGAACCTCAATCAGTGGGATGTCGAATTCTTCGATTATTTCCGGCAACGCATTTGAACTGACCGTATTACAGGCAATGACGACAGCCCTCACTCCTTTTCCCAAAAGGAATCTGATGTCCTGGAATGCAAACCTTATGATGGTTTCCCTTGATTTTGTCCCGTATGGAGCCCTTCTGCTGTCCCCGAAATACACAAGGTCCTCGCCGGGCATCATCCTGTGTATTTCCCTTAGCACAGTCAGTCCTCCAAGGCCAGAATCAAAAATGCCGATCGGTTTATTGCTCATCGGTTTCATCCCCGCTGTATTCCTTAAGGAAGGCATACTTATCCTTTTTTTCAAACGCCAGGTCTATAAGTCCCGAAACAAGTGCCTCGCCTGAGTTTCCGCGGGCTTCCCAAAGCTTCGGATACATGCTTATGCTTGTGAACCCCGGCATGGTGTTTATCTCGTTCAAATATACGGTGCCATCCTCGGCAAGGAAAAAATCAATCCTCGCTAGACCATGGCAATCAAGGGCCTTGAATGCCCTGACGGCCGTTTCCTTTATCAGTCCGATGGTTGCATCGTCTATTACCGCGGGAATTATCACCTGTGACCCCTCATCTATATATTTTGCGTTATAATCATAAAACTCATTGCAGGGAACGATTTCGCCGACGCCCAGCGCCATGACTTCCTCGTATCCGCCGAAAACCGCGCATTCCAGTTCCCTGCCGGCAACCCCTTTTTCTATAAGCACCTTCTTGTCATATCTCGCTGCTTTTCGTACGGCCTTTTCAAGACTTCCCAAATCCCCGGCTTTATATATTCCGACGGAGGAGCCTCCGTTAGCGGGCTTTACAAAAACCGGGAAACCCAGTTTCATGCCCGCCGCCATGCATATTGCAGGCGTGTTTGATTCAATCTCATCCAGTGTTGCGCAGATATACTCAACCTGGGGAATGCCATGGTGTCTGAAAATAATTTTTGCGAAAGCCTTGTCAAAGCAAAGCGCGGAAGAAAGCACGCCACTGCCGACATAGGGAATCTGCAATGTCTCAAGCAATCCCTGCAGCACTCCATCCTCGCCGCCAGTACCATGGATGACCGGGAAAACAACATCTATTCCATAAACCGCAAACGTCTCGCCGGAAATCGCCGCGGCTTTTTTCTTAAGACTGTTGCCTACATGCACCATGCCTTTGCAAAAGGCATCCAGATCCGGCCCGGGATTTTCATATATATAGAATTCCCCGTTCTTCGCAATCTCAAAAAGTGCAAAATCGTACCTTGATTTATCCAATGACTTAATTATATGCACGGCGGACCTGCGTGAAACTTCGTGTTCAGTGGAAACCCCGCCAAAGATTATACCGACATTCAATTTTTTCAAACCGACCCTCCTTTATTCGTCAACATGACAGGAAGTTACCTCTCCATAGTAAATAACATGGTAATTATCATTTGGTTCATAGAATGTTTTTTTAAGATTCTTGTCTAGCAAACCCGGTTCCATAGCCTGCTTATAAACAACCTTGCACTCGACATGAATCCTGCATTTGTCTATAAGCGGAGCGTTTACCGTAGCGGCTTCCAGCGGCTTGAATCCGCATTCCTTGAATTTTTCAATGTCCCTTCCGGATTTTGTTCCGCACAGGGTCAGTTCCTTCCCCAGTTGGCCGGGGGCGGGAAAACTCACTACGAACTGCCCGGATTTATCAATCAGCCTGTATGTATGCCTTGAATATCTGACCAGTACTATCAGCACGGGCTTGTTCCATATCTGCCCCATGGCAGCCCAGCTTATTGTCATTGTGTTGATTTTATCGCCATAATTGGTCGTAAGAAAAGCCCCGCCCTTCGACAGCTGTTCCGCTGCCTCTTTTATTACTTCTGTAAATAGTATTTCATTTAGCATGTCAACTTCCTCCGGATTCAAATATTGCTTTTCATTATACCATATCCCGCCGCTGCTGATTCGGCCTTATCAATAATCTATGTCAGCCTTGATAATGCTTTCTTTAAGATAAAGATTCCTTGAGAGATCCTTCCATTCAGGATTTCCCTGGCATGATGCATCGAATGTGAATGTGACCGTTTTCATATCCGAACTCTTGGAAAATTTCATTCCATTTATCTTATAACCGGATTCTTCGAATATTCTTCTTATTTCCTCATCAATATCCTTTGTGTACTCCGCCGTTATCCTTACTTTTCCCGAAGCAGGTTTGATCTTAAGGATGCTTTCCAGCTTTCTGAATAGAATCAGGCTGAGAAAAATGACAACCGTTGCAATTCCCGACAGAATATAATAACCGGAACCTATCGCTATTCCTATGCATGCCACGACCCACAGGGTGGCCGCCGTAGTAAGCCCCTTGACGCTGAATCTCTCCCTGATTATCGTGCCCGCTCCCAGAAAACCTATACCGCTTATTACCTGGGCCCCCAGTCTTGCCGGATCCATAGTACCCGGCGCGTATTTTTCATAAAGATACTGGGATGTTATCATGACAAGGGCCGAACCTATGCATACCATCATATGAGTGCGAAGACCCGCGGGTCTGTTCTTGTATTCCCTTTCATAACCTATGATGCCCCCGCAGACCAGGGCCATTAAAATTCTCAGCACCGCGTTGAATTCAATGCTCATTGTTCCACCAGCCTTTCAGACAAAGCTTTGCCTATGCTTTCCCATGCATCCTCATTTCCAAGCGGCAGCTGCCATACCGCTACTCCCCTGAGGCCGTATTTAACCGCAAGTCCGGCTTTTAGGTATATGCTTCTTGGATCCTCCAGCCACATTCTGTATGCCGCCCCTTCTTCTTCATAATACACGTAATATTGGCCGCTTGCATCATCCCATTCCATGACGGCATTTTTTTCGCCGACAATCTTTTTTGCCCGGTCGATTCCGACCGTGTTTATATTCCTGACAGTCCCGTCGAGCTCCCTCCATATCCTTGTATAGAATGGTATTCCCATTACAAGTTTTTCGGGGTGTACATATTTAAGGGTCCGTTCAATCATTTCCTCAACCCAGGGCAGCTGGGCCTGCGACCCCGCTATCGGCGAGGACGCCCAGAACTGGTCGTATGTCATGACCATGATGTAGTCCGCATTCTCAGAAAGTCTTTTATGATCGTAGCACAGGGAGTAGGTGTCGCTGCCGCCCGGTATTCCGACGTCGACGGATATCTTGATTCCCATTTTTCTTGCATACGGCATCATTTCCCTTATTAATTGCGTATATGCATCCCTGTCCTTCAAGTAAATATTCTCGAAGTCCATGTTTATTCCGTCAAACCCATACAACTGAGAATAGGCCAGGACCTGCCTTATCATGTTGTCCCTCGCCTCCGGATTATTCAGAACGGCCGAGGTCATTTCAATGTCGTTGAATGTATTGTTCAGCAGGGGCCATATGCGCGCGCCTATTTCATGAACCTTATTCACATATGTATAGTCGGCCCGGCTTTCCATTGTCCCATCCGAAGCAATGACCGTGAACCATGTCGGCGAATATACGTTTATCTGCGGATATTCCATGAAATCCTCAACGGGAGGAGTCGTCTTGTATATGTACTGCCATGCCAGGACAATATCCTCGATTTCCCCGGGGGTCCTCCTGATAAGATCGACCACTATGCCTTCATAGCTGACGCTGCTTCTTAAAAACCTGCTTTCGATATAGCCGATGATGCCTTCCGAAGTTCTTATCCTGGCCCATTCGCCGTCTATTTCATATACATCGACTTCTTCGCCTTCACTCCCTATTTCCCTGTACACCGGGAATTTTATCGACATTCCGCTTCTGATGGCAACCGATTCCGGCATAACCCTAGCCTTTCCGACCGGGTTTCCCGCATTATTTTCCGTTTTTTGATAAACGGAGGGACTTACAAATCCGACATGTTCATAATTCTTCAAAAAATCTATGATAACGACATCGTGTTCTTCCAGGTATGCGGCTTCTATGCCGAATATCTCCCTGAATACCATTATCGGGATATATAGGACCCGGTTGATGTACCTTGCGGTCATATCAAGCCTGACCTGCTCCATATTTACATAGGCTTCTACTTCCCCGTCCCTCATCCTGATAACTTTATCGTCTGATGTGACGGTTACAACCGACCCATCGGGCTCCTTATATACGGTAGGGTCGATCAAATCCTTGACCAGGTCGAACGGCAGGAGAATCTCCCCTCCCGATACGAGCGGCTGGTCATAACCTTTTACAAGCATGTCCCCGATAACCAGATTCGTCCTTCCGCTTTCATAAAATGCAATTATTTCATCTTCTGCCCTGTATTTTTCCCTTATTTTTTCAATGCCGATAAACACCGCGAATATTGACACAACGGTGTAAATCAGGATCATTGCTGTTATTGATATTTTTTTCAACACGATAAACTCCGAAAACCGGACCCATCAATCCTTAAGCTTGTAGTCAAGATGCTTTTTCATGAGGTTCAGGGATCTTTCATCCGCCTCGAACAATAAGATTGTACGTTTCCCTTTGTACTCAAGTAATCCGAAATATTCATCGGCTGCGTTTTCGCCCGAAACCGCACTTATACTTTTCGCTGCATTGTTCCTGTATTCTTCATAGTGCTTTGATTTTACCGGGGCGACAATGTCGAAGTCCGTAAGGTCGCAGTTGAGGACCCTTTTCCTTCTTTTCCTGTTCAGAATCTTATCCAAGGCAATTGAGTTGCCAGCTAGTGTATATTCATACTCGATGTTTCTGTCCGTGATTATCCTGTAGGCGGCTATTACCACCACTACGATGACCGCAGCCGCATAGCTTCTGGTAAATTCAATGACTATGGATGCGGATATTATTGCGATCGAACCGACGACCGTCGCCAGGGTTATCAGGTTGTCCTTCGCATTCTTCGGCTTCACAATACATTTTTCATATATATTTTCCAAACCGAGTATACCGCCCTTCATGTGTATTACCATTATATGATACCACATGACCCGACGGCTTTGCCCCCAAATAATGGATATGTACACAACCAGACAGACTTTGGCAAAATTGCTTCAGGTATGTACGGCAATAAGCCCGGTCCAGAACATTTAGATAAGATCCCTTATATATGATATCGAAGGCAGCGTAAATGCGGGCCTGATCTTTGATTCCAAAAGCATTTCAGGGGTTGTGGCCCCTGTCATTACCAGCACTGATGCCGCTCCGTTGTTCACGCCTATCGCAATATCTGTCTGGAGGCGGTCGCCTACAAAGACCATCCGGTTCCTTCCGACCCCTGTTTTCGCTTCAAGCGCTTCGACCGTATGCACATGGGGTTTGCCCATTACCAAAGGTTCCACCCCTGTGGATTCGGCAAACATTTTTATCATTGAGCCCGTATCGGGCATCAAGCCTCCCTCAACCGGGCAATTGGAATCCGGATGGGTGGCTATGAATTCGGCCCCATTCCTTATGAACGTGCATCCCTTGTAAATTTTCTCATATGTGAGGGTGGTGTCAAAGCCAAGAACCACGATATCGGGCTTAATTTCATCCAAGGTTAACCCGGCTTCAATGAAACTGTCCGAAAGGCTTTTGGTTCCTATTACATAGACGCTTTTCCCCCTCCTGTTCTTGTTGAGAAAATCTATCGTAACTGCCCCGGAAGAAAATATATCGTTTTCGTCGACATCGACATCCATGTCCCTTAATTTCAAAACATAGTCCGCTATGGATTTTGACGAGTTGTTGGTAAAAAAGAGAAATCTTTTGTTTCTACTCTTTAAAAACTCAATGAAGTCAAGGGCGCCTTCCACAGGAGTATTGTCCAGATAGAAGGTTCCGTCCATATCGAGTATGAATAAATCCTTATCCCCAAGCGGCCTATTCATCGCCTCCGCCTTTCCCGGCACGCGCGGCTTCAACCGCCAGCGCGCATTCAATCCGTTTTTTTTGCAGCCCGCATGCCTTGTCATCGGGAATTGATATGCTTCCGTTCGCAAAGTAAGCGGTTGCAGGGCAGCCTCCTGAACAAAAATACCTGGCCCAGCAGTCCCTGCATTTTTCAATCGTCGTCACATTATTTCTCCGCATCATCCCCGCGAGCTCCCTGTTCAGCCCGTCTTCATAGACGGTTCCCATCCTGAATCTTTCCTCCCCGGCGAACCTGTGGCATGCATAGATATCTCCGTCCGGCGTCACGGCCGCATATTCAAACCCTGCTCCGCAAGCATTTATTCTCTTGAATATACAGGGGCTGTTATACAGTGAAATCTTGAAATGATAAAAATTATAATCCGACTGGGCTGCATATTCCACTGAAAATTTCTCATATTCCGCCTTGGCAGCGGCAATTTCATTGTCGGTCATTTCAAACTCCCCGCCGGTTACCGGTTCTATCGAAATATCGGTGAAGCCCAGGGAAGCGAGATGCCGTATGTCTTTTGCAAAGTCAAGGTTCTCCCTTGTGTAGGTTCCGCGTATGAAATATGACTTGCCTTTACGTCCTTCGACGATTCTCTTTATATTGGGAAGAATGTCGTCATATGAGCCCCGTCCGCCGGGATACTTCCTGAACCTATCATTCACTTCTTTTCTTCCATCAAGGCTAAGCACGACATTATCCATGTGTTCGTTTATAAATTCACAAGACGCATCGTCCAGTATCGTTCCATTTGTGGTGATCGTAAAGTGCACTTCCTTGCCGTATTTATCCTGCTCGGCCTGCGCGTACGCTACCGTTTGCTTCACAACTTCGAAATTGAGCATCGGTTCCCCCCCAAAAAAATCAATCTCGACATTTTTCCTGGCCCCGGATCCTGACAGCAGAAGATCAACGGCTCTTTTAGCAACTTCGAAAGGCATCAGTTTCCTGCCACCCGAGTACTCCCCGTCGCCTGCGAAACAATAATCGCACCGCAGGTTGCATGTATGGGCCATATGCAGGCACATGGCCTTGAGAACCACATCGCCGTCATCCCCGCACATATCCGGAATCTCAATGCTTGAAAACAGGGAGCCCTCCCCGATAAGCTGGTCAATCTCCAAATATGCCTGGTCATACTCCTCATCTCCTGTCATGTATTTGTCTGCAGTCTTCAGTTTCTCATAGTCGGCCTCGGTCCCGCATCGGCTGAGTATATCGTATGCCGTATCGTCCGGCAGGTGAATAGTCCCGCTGTTTATATCAAGACATATGTTGAATCCGTTTTGTCTGAATAAATGTATCATGAATTTTCTCCGCAAATAATAACTGAAGAGAATTATATCATATCTAGGGCTTGCTGAATAACTTGAAAACGCCTTGAATAAAGTCTCTTTTTGCATTTTCAAGACACTCATGTGCAAGCTTTTCTCGATAGAAGCCTGAAAAACCCTGCACCTTTGCAGCCCTTGAAGCCTTACTTTGCCTGATTCAGTTCGCCAATAATACGGGGCTTTGACTGAAAACCCTTATGCAATTCATGTTTTCAGTCCATCCGTCTGCCGCCGATGCTGGCTTTTCAAATTCCCGTGTTATTCAGCAGTCCCTATTTATAAAATCAACCCGGGGGCAAAAATATGAATATTATTGAAATACCGGAAGCACAAGTATAGAATATACACGAGGTGTTTATTATGAGATGTGCAATAGGGCAGGACAGCCACGTATTTTTTCAGCGTCTTGACAGACCGTTGATTCTCGGAGGGGTTGTGATACCCGACGCCCCGCCCCTGAAGGGCAACAGCGACGGCGATGTTATCTATCACGCTCTTGCAAATGCAATATCCGGGATCACCGGGGTGAATATCCTTGGGGAGATTGCCGACGAGATGTGCATAAAGAATGGTATAACCGACAGTTCCATGTATGTCTGCGAAGCCATGAAATATATTGGAATAAAAAAAATCAAGCACGTGTCCTTTTCGGTTGAGTGCCTTGTGCCAAGGCTTTCAAATTATATGAACGCCATCAGGCAGAATGTCGCCGATCTTTTGGGCATAGACATCAGTTGTGTAGGTTTCACCGCGACATCGGGTGAAGAGTTAACCAATGTCGGCAGGGGCAAGGGAATCATGTGCACCTGCATCATCACGACTACTTAATAGAGCTTCAGCAACCACAAGGTCTTCCTGTGTGGTTATCTTTATATTCGAAAAATCCGATTCGACAAGATATATATGGTATCCGAAATACTCAGCTATCTGAGCATCGTCGGATACACCCAGTCCCCTTAACGCAGCTTTCTTGTGAAGCTTCAATATGTCTTTGTAAATGAATGCCTGCGGAGTCTGGATCCTGAAAAGCCTGTCGCGTTCAAGGGTACGCTTTACAAATCCCCTGCCGTTGCTTTCCTTCAACGTATCAGTAAGAGGAACCGCCGCGCAGCATGCTCCATGTTCAATTGCACCCTCGATGCAGTCCCTTATGATCTTTTCGGTTACAAGCGGCCTGGCAGCATCATGAACAAGTACGATATCCGTATCCTTGTCGGCATCCAGCAATCCGTAATAAACGGACTCGGTCCTGTTCTTGCCTCCTTCCGTTATCCTCACCCTATCCAGCATGTCTTCCTGTTCCAGCGCCTGCGAATATTCATCCATCCACTTCTTTGCCGCAACTATTATGACGCCGCTGATTTCCTCCATGCCAAGAAAAACCCCCGTTGTCCTCACGAGCAAAGGTTTCCCCCCTATTTTTTCCAACAGCTTGTTTTTCCCGGCCATTCTGGACGACAGTCCGCCGGCTGCGATTATTACAGTTATCTTCATCGTGTTATTCTATCCTTGCAAAAATCAAACGCCCCGCGGATGTCTGGGTTATGCTTGTAACTGTGACCTGCTTCTCCCTGCCGATATGTTCCCTGCCGTTTTCCACAATCACCATGGCGCCGTCCTCCAGATAGCCTATCCCCTGTCCGTTCTCCTTGCCTTCCTTGCTGATGCTAAGGTAGAACTTTTCTCCCGGAAACGCCATTTTTTTAACCGCCTGTGCAAGCTCATTCAAATTCAGAACCGATATCCCCATGACAGCCGCTACTTTGTTGAGATTGTAGTCGGTTGTGATTATCCGGCATTTTGATTTTCCACTGTACTTAAGAAGCTTTACATCCGTCTCCTGTCCGGTTTCATCGAACTCTGTTTCAACGACTTCGGCAAACTCCAGCTCCTTCACCATTGCCTCAAGCACCTCAAGTCCCCTGCGTCCTTTGTTTCTCTTTGTTTGATCCTGGCTGTCAGCCATAACCTGAAGTTCCTTGACGATAAAATTCGGAACCATTATCCTTCCTTCCAGGAATCCGCTCTTTATGATGTCTATTATCCTTCCGTCTATAAGCACGCATGAATCAAGTATCTTCGACCCATCTCCGCTTTTCTTTTTCCTGAAAGCGTCAAGGTTTATCTCGTCCTTCCTGCTTATGGCGAAATATATTCCCCCTATGCCGAGTCCGATGTTCAGAAGTATTGATATTGCGTTGCCGACTATGGGTATCCCCCTGAAAGGTATTGCCGCAAGATTGGCGACGATCAGGCCTACTACAAGCCCCATCGTTCCTATCACGACTTCATAGAAAGTGACGTTTGAGACAGATAATTCGGCCTTGCCGAAAAATCTGGTGAATACATTGAACAGTAATCCGGTAAGATAGAACATAAGCGTTCCGAAAAAAAGGCATGATGACAAATATATTATGACTTTCAGACCGGGTTCTCCGGGAGCCAGTAAATTCATCAGCACCGTGTCGGCGACCGTATAGCCTGTAAGAACCCCTATGGCGCCGAAAACAATCCTAAGCATTTTTCCAAGCACAGGTTATCTCCTTAGTTGTTATTGACTCTGTCCGCAATCAGTTTTTCCGCGCTGTCAATGCTTATGCCCTTCACAAGCACAAGCTCACTCAGCAATATCTGCTTTGCACTGGAAAGCATCTTGCGTTCACCGGTTGAGAGACCCTTATCCCTGTCCCTTTTCATCAGGGCCTTGACAACATAGGCCACACTGGTAACCGAGCCGCTCTTGATCTTCTCCATGTTTTCCCTGTAGCGTTTGTTCCAGTTGGTTGTTTCATCGCACTGATAGCCTGAAAAATTATCCAGGAGCTGGTCGGCCTCACTATTGGTAATTATTCTTCGTACGCCAATCCTATCGACTGAATCAACGGGAAGGGATACCTTCATCCCCCCTATTGGCATATTCAGCACATAGTAGCTTTTTATTTTGCCGAAAATTTCCTTTTCCTTAAGGTCGACTATTTCACCGGCGCCATGCATTGGATACACAACTTTATCACCTATTTTATACATGGACACCTCCAAATTCTTATTTTCATTATACATCAGCGGGTCGGCAGTGTCAAAATCGCCGGGATGTACACTGACGCTATTGCTAATAATTACCATCAAATAAAATGTTATAAAATTTTTTATATTATACTATTGACATTGCTGTGTGCCATACAGTATAATTTTGCCATCGGAGGAGAATGGCATGGAATATGAAAACAAAATTCTAGAAGATGCGGTGATGGAACTCAGACGCGGAATCCTTGTTCTGGGTGTACTCAGCCAGCTCGATGTTCCCCGTTACGGATATTCCCTTATTCAGCTTTTGGATCAAAAGGGAATGGCGATTGACCAGAATACGCTTTACCCGCTGCTGAGAAGGCTTGAAAAGCAAGGTTTTCTTAAAAGCGACTGGTCCGTCGAGGAAAGCCGACCGAGAAAGTATTATGCGATCAGCGGCTCCGGAACTGAATTCCTGGGGGACCTGGCCGGCGAGTGGGAAAAAAGCGTGGGAATAATGAAAACCCTGCTGGGGAAAAAGTAGAAAGGTGAGAGAAATGGATTTATTGGAAAGATATCTGTATGCAGTCGGAAGATGGCTGCCGGGGAAGCAAAGGGAAGACATAAAGGAAGAGCTCAGGTCATCGATTCTCGACGCTCTTGAAGTCAGGTTCGGAAAAGCCGGGGAGTATGACGATGATCAGATAAGCGTGGTTCTGAAAGAACTTGGGTCGCCGTGGAAAATTGCATCCGGCTATACAAATCTCAGTGAGCAATTGATCGGGCCCGAGCTTATGCCGTTGTACTATACCATTACAGCCATCGTATCAGGGGCCGTGCTGCTCGGTCTGTTGGTAAGTTTCCTGGCCGGGCTCTTTAATCCCGACATGGTCTTCACAACAGTCCTCCTTGACTTTTTGAAATTAATACCATCTCTTATTATAGCTGTCGCAACCGTCGTGGGTTTTTCAACCATAGTCTTTGCACTTATAGAGAAAAATGTTCCCGGCTACAGGGTAAAATCTCAAATAGCTGCAAAAACCCCGTCCTCAGGATCGCATATATCGCGGGATTCCTGGTCTCCGAAGGATCTGCCGGCTATTCCGAGAGATAAACAGAAGGTTTCGCTATGGGAACCCATAGCGGGGATTTGCTTCGCTTTCATAGCGATCATCCTGTTCAACTCCTTCCGTGAAAATCTGGGAATTTATTATGTACAAAGCTGGGGGTCGGAATGGAACTTTGTCCCCCTATTCTCAGAGGATGCACTCAGGACTTTCCTTCCGTTCTGGAATACCGTCTGGGGCATATCAATCATCTTCAATATATTTCTTATTATCAAATCGCGATGGACCCTTTCGCTTCGTATTTTTGATATCTTCAGGTCCTTCCTCGACATCACGGTATTATCGGTAATGATAAAAGGCCCTGAACTGATTGATATCAGACTTCTTATCTCTTCCGCAAACCCGGAAATTTCGGAAGCACTGACCCCCGTGGCGGAAATGTTCAATTATTCAATTGACCTTGTTCTTATAATTGCTTTGATTGGAACCGCCCTCGGGATACTGGGCAAAGTCGTCAAGCTGTTCCGGGCAGACACATATGAATCCCCGGACAAAAAAACCCGGACAAGCAACCCCGTATAAAAAAAGTTCTTTCAAGGAGCTGTCCCACATCGTAAAGGGACAGCTCCCTTTGTCAATTGTTTCCCGTATAGGTGAACATGAGTTTCAATGCCCGCGAGTCATACTGCATGCTGATCATGTTCTCTCCCATTGAATATGTAAGGATCTCGAGATTCCCGGATTTCTGGTAAACGACCTGCTCAAAACCGCTG
>JAWOIG010000196.1:0-16920 GCA_046484775.1 Clostridia bacterium
CCGGAAGGGTTCCGGTGATGGCGGGCGTCATGGACAACTCGGTCGCCAGGGTAATGGACAGGATATATTCCTTCGGGGACATTGAAGTTGAAGGCGTAGTAGCCACGACGCCTTTCTATTACAAGTCTTCGCCTGAACAAATAGTAAGCTTCTTTGAAAAGCTGGCTTCTGAATCGTATTACCCGGTTTATATCTACGACCTGCCATCGGTAACTCAATCGCCGCTTGACGCCATTTCTCTCGGAGCACTGGTTGGACATGGGAACATCGCGGGAATCAAGTCGGCGAATTATGAACTCCTGAAGTCGTTCAAGGATGAAGGCAGGTTCAGAAAAGGGTTCGAGGTGCTTTTCAGCGGGCTTGACATATTTGATAAGGCAATTCAAAACGGATTGGGAAAGAACCTTGACGGAATGTTCACCTGCATGCCTAAAAACACAAAAAGCATGTACAGGTGCGCAGGAACCGGGGATTACCCCGGGGTTTCGGCTCATCTGGCCAACATAGTCAGGATGAGGGACGAATTTGTAAAGGGGTCGGTTTTTTCGGCATATTCCCACGCAATGGAACTTCTGGGAATGCCGGGCGAATATCAGCCGGATTACCATGTGTCCGCCAATGAAAGCGTCAGGCAAAAGATATTTGAGTGCTTGAAGGAAACGGGAGAGATATAATGGATTTCAAAACCATATCCAGAATGACGCTCGGCACGGTTCAGCTGGGCATGGACTACGGGATTGCAAATAAAGAAGGAAAGCCGGATTTGAAAAAGGCGTTTTCCATTCTGGATAAAGCGCTGGAATACGGGGTTAATTGCCTTGATACGGCCGCCGGGTACGGCGATTCCGAAAAAGTCATCGGAGAGTATTTGAAAAGCGGCGGTATCTCAAGGGATTCGATTTTCATCTCAACCAAATTCAAGCTTGGCGAGATCAAGGAGAATGAAGCACAACGGGAATTGATTGAATCGGTTGAAAGGTCGCTTGTAAATCTGAAAACCGATTATGTGGATTTCATCCTTTTGCATGATGCGAAGGAATATCTGAAATACAAAGTACAGATTGATTCGGCAATAAGCAAATTGAAAAACCTTGGATTAATAAGAAATGCCGGCGCATCGGGTTACTCGCTGCAGGAAATAGAACCGCTTCTGGAAAACGATATGTATGATGCTTTTCAGATGCCGGTCAATATACTGGATCAGAGGAATTCGGATGCAAATATGAAGGAAAGACTCGGTGGCAAGACGGTTTTTGCCAGAAGCATCTATCTCCAGGGTCTGTTTTTCATGGAACCGGAGGAGTTGAAAGGAAATCTCTCGGAAATCAGCGGATACATAACGAAGATCCGGGAACTTGCCTCCGGATACGGTGTGTCGACGGCTCAGTTGGCAGTCTGTTATGTAAGCAGCCTTGGATATGTGACATCGCTGGTCATAGGTGCGGATAACCCGCGGCAGGTTGCGGAAAATGCCCGGATGGTGGAAGAACAGACTTTTGGGACGGATAGAATGAAGGAAATCAGGAAGGAACTAAAGGGCGCGCCTGACTGGTTGTTCTATCCCTGGCTCTGGGACAAGATGAAAGGATAGCACTATGAACATATTGGACGGTTTCAGTTTGAAGGGAAAGGTTGCGTTGGTCACAGGAGGATCCGGATTGTACGGACGTCAGATGGTAAGGGCTCTGGCCCAGGCGGGGGCGAAGACATATACGGCGTCCAGAAATTTGGATAAGCTTGCGGAATTTACCGGTGTTTTAAAAGAAGAAGGTCTTGACGTAACTCCAATTGTTTATGACCAGGGCGATGAAGATTCAATAAAGGATTTACTGGATGAAATACTCAGACAGAATGGGAAAATAGACATTCTGGTAAATAATTCGGTCGCAAGGTCCGGCCACATTGAAGATCTGACGGCGGAAAAACTGGATGAGGATTTCAATGTCAACGCAACCGGACTGATTCTGATGTGCAGGGAATTCGGCAGGGCAATGGCGGACTCAGGCGGAGGCTCGGTTATAAACATAGGATCCATTTACGGTCTCGTAGGCTACGACGACTGGCTGTATGAAGGAACGGGCCTGCAGAAAACCGGAGGAGCCGCATATTATTACAACAAAGGCGGTATGGCCAATGCGACCAGGTTTTTTGCGGGATACTATGGACCCTCGAATGTAAGGTTCAACTGCATTCACCCGGGAGGATATGAAACACCCGCGACCCCGGATGATTTCAAGGAGAACTATATTGACAAGACTTTTCTGAAGCGTATGGCCAGCGACACCGATATGATGGGAATCATTGTTTTCCTAGCTTCAGACTCATCCTCGTATATAACGGGAGCAAACATCCCGGTTGACGGCGGACTGACCGCAAAATAAGATTACGGAGGCAAGGAAATGGCAGAACCCATAATAGATAAAAAACAAATCAATCTTGCGATGCTGGGAATGGTGGACGGAAACGGACACCCGTATTCATGGAGCGCAATTTGCAACGGATACGATGAGAAGAAGATGGCCCTTTGCCCATATCCGACAATACCGGAGTATCTGGGGGAGCAACCTAAGGAAACCCTCAGGATCCCCGATGTGAACGTAACACATGTGTGGTGCGACGATCCGGAGGATACACAAAAAGTCGCCGGGGCATCGCTTATCCCCAACCCGGTCGATAAAGCGGAAGACGTAATTGGAAAGGTTGACGCAGTTGTAATCGCCACTGACAGGGGCTGGGAGCATGTTGACAGAGCCAGGCCTTTCATTGAAGCGGGAATTCCGGTCTTCATTGACAAGCCGATGTGCGACAACGAGGAAGACCTGCGGACATTTGTCAAGTGGCACAGGGATGGAAGGAAATTCATGTCTTCCAGTTCAATGAGATACAGCACCGGCTTTGAGAAGCTAAGAAACTCCACCGAACACCTGGGGAATCTTAAATATGTGACGATAACCACCCCAAAGACCTGGGAAAGATACGGAATACATGCGCTTGAAGGCATATACCCCATTCTGGGACCCGGGTTTATATCCGTGCGGAATACCGGGGACGAGAAAAGGAACATCGTTCACCTGAAGCATTCATGCGGTGCGGACATAGTGATAGCCGCCATATACGATATGTTCGGGTCGTTCGGGAAAGTCATGCTTGCCGGGGACAAATCATTTGAATTCGTTGAGTCCGGAGGCGCATATCATTCCTTCCGGGCGCAGCTCGAGGCATTTATTTCTTACCTGAGGACTGGCGAGCCGCCGTTTGATTTCAGCGAAACGATAGAATGCATGAAAATAATAGCGGGGGGAATAAAAAGCCGGCAACAAGGGGGAAGGGAAATATTCCTGGAAGATATAAAAAGCGAATGAAGAAAAAATAGAAGGCGGGTTCAACCGCCTTTATTTTATTTGCCGTTCGATATGCAGATGTCCATATGCTATAATTTGTTAGTGAACCATATTTTTACGGAGGTGCCCAATGTCAAGAGAACGCGCCGTCAAGGCGATGAATCTAGAACCGACGGACAGAGTTCCGGCCCAGGAATGGGTGGATCATCCTGAATTCATCAGGAAGATAACCGGCATGGATCCTTTCGAACAGCCTGAAGAAGCCATCGTAGAGCTGATCAAAAAGCTTGATATCGACTGGTATGTGGCGATTCCGGAAAAATCACGTAAATTTTCTCCGGGAGAATCATCCCGAGTTGAGGACGGGGTGCACTACACTGAATGGGGCTTTACGGGAAGCCGATGGGAAGAGGACGGGGTGTTCAGGGACGAGGATGAGATTCTGGAATACAATCCATTGCAGGACGACACCGGAAGAGTCAGGATAGTCTCTGAGGAATATCGTAAAAACCGCATTGATGAATGCATCAAGGGAGAGCGGCTGACGGGTGATTCGGCATTGGTTACGGGATTGTACTATACCACATTGTTCCAATGTTTCATCTTGTCATTCGGATGGGAGATGTTTCTTGTAACCGCCAGCACCGAACCTGAAAGGTTCAAGAGAACCATTGATTTGTTCACAGAATTTTCCGTAAGGAATATCAGGGAATGGGTTGCGTCCGGCACCGAGGTCATTTTCTGCCATGATGACCTGGCTCTTACCAGGGGCCTTGTCTTCCCGAAGGAATGGTACAGGGAGAACATATTCCCCGGATATGAAAGAATATTCGAACCTATCAAGAAGGCCGGGAAAAAACTCATTTTTGTATCGGACGGCAATTATACCGAGTTGATAGACGACTTGTTCGCGGTTGGGGTAGACGGACTGATGATAGACAATTATGTGGACCTTGGACCGGTTCTTGAGAAGTATGGAAAATCAAAGGTAATATGCGGCAACGTGGATTCGCGTATATTAACCAGCGGAACAAGGGATGATGTGCGCAGGGAAGTGGCACGCTGCATGGATCTTGGAAAAAAGTATCCGGGTTACTTCATACGCGCCGCAGGGGACCTTCCCCACAATATTCCCCTGGGAAACATTGAACAATACTTCGATTCCTGCAGAGAACTAGGCCAAAGGCAGAGTTAAAATCTTGCCGGTAAAATATTACCGGCATATCGGATACAATTCGGCGGCTTGATGTTTTTTGAGGCTATTCAGAAAGCGTTCCTGCCACGGGCAGTCCTGCCAGGGTGCTTGTACCGTGGGGGGATATGTTGTTTATCTCCTCGGTAAGATCCTTGCCGGCCGTAAACCCGTTGTGCCTTCCGTTTCGCCATGCGCCTACATTGGTTACATCATAAACAATGCCGTCCACTGCGATATAGGCGGGCATTCCGTCATTGCCGTTGTACCGGGCAAGCTCGGTCAGGGTGAAGACTGTTTTTCCGTAATCGGCGGGCACATTGGTGCTTTCGGGATCCGGGGAAGCCACGCTGTCGTCATCTGCCGACGGAGGTATGGTAGCAGATGCTTCCGGAGATTCACCCGGCACGGAAGAGGAGGAAGTTGAAGGCTCCGGGGAGAGGGTTGCTCCGGCGGATGGAGCTTCGACAGCCTTCGAGCATGCCGCAAGAGCGAATATAATCAACAGTATTGATGTGAGTGGTAATGCTTTTATTTTTTTCATATGGTCAAAAATCCTTTTTTTTATATTTACCCGGTTTAAAAGGAAAAACACAGCGGGCACACCGCTTGTCACTTATGGTATTGCAATCACCGCACAGGGGTATAAAATAGAATAGCATGGAAATGTGATGAATATGAACCGGAAAGCGAGACCGGCAATGGTTATATCTGAATCCTGCATCTTTACAATATTCGGAGCAACGGGTGACCTGACAAAAAGAAAGCTCATACCCGCCTTGTTTGCTCTCCATGGCCGGAGAAGGCTGCCTGAAGATTTTTACGTTATCGCAGTCGGCCGCCGCGACAAGAGCAATGAATCCTATATGGATGAAATGAAGAATTTCATCAAAAATGAACTCAGGAGGACAATCAACGAAAGGGATTGGGAAACCTTCGTTAAAAGGATTGTTTATAAAAAGATTGATTTCAATGATGATGAAGGATATGAAGAATTGCGGAAGGCCTGTTCGGAAATAGACACGGAGAACAAAACCAAAGGCAACAGAATGTATTATCTGGCTGTTGCCCCCGGATTCTTTGAGATGATAATCAAAAAACTTTATGATCACAAAATGCTTGAAAACAAGGATTCATGGCAGCGGGTCATGATTGAAAAGCCCTTCGGATCCGATCTTGAAACGGCCGGGAGACTTAATCAAAGCATAAATAATATACTTCCCGAAGGCAGGATATTCAGGATAGACCATTATCTGGGAAAGGAAATGATCCAGAATATACTTTCGCTGCGGTTTGGCAATTCAATTTTCGAGCCTATCTGGAGTGAAAAACACATAGACAATGTACAGATCGTTTCAAGCGAGACGCTTGGTGTGGGAAGCAGGGGGTCATATTATGACAAGACCGGAATTGTTAAGGATATGCTCCAGAGCCATATTCTCCAGATGCTTTCCCTGATTGCGATGGAACCCCCCGTTTCATTGGGTCCCGAGGGCATCAGGGATGAAAAAGTGAAGATACTGAAAAACATAAGGCTCTATGACAGGGATGACCCGGGTAAAAACATCGTCAGGGGCCAGTACGGAAGAGGATTCGCCGAAGGGACCGATGTCCTCGGGTACAGGGAGGAAGAAGGAATTCCCGCTGAGTCCGAAACGGAAACCTTCATCGCCTTGAAAACCCGCATCGACAATCGCAGATGGAGAGGCGTCCCATTCTATATATTCGCAGGCAAGAGGCTTTACAAAAAGGCCACGTGCGTCATAATATATTTTAAAGACAAACCGGGACCCGTGTTTTCGGGAAATACCGGTGATATGCGGCAGAATGTCCTGGTTATCAGGATACAGCCGGAGGAAGGCGTCTTTTTCAGAATCAACGCAAAGAAACCGGGCGACGGGTTCAATTTTGGACCGGTGGACATGAACTACTGCCATAGCTGCCTGTACGAAGACAATTCGCCCGAAGCATATGAAAAATTGATAATAGGAGCCGTCAATAACGATACTTCCCTTTTCACAAGGTGGGACGAACTGGAACTGTCATGGAAATTCATAGAAAGCATTGGCAAAATGACGTCCGGAGCCGGACACGATTACCCAAATTATGCAGCCGGAACAAAAGGCCCGTTGGAAGCATACAAAATGATGGAAAACGATGGAAGGGTCTGGTGGCACGAAAAGGAGGGCGGCAATGAGAATCTATGATATCTCAATGGAAATCCATGAAAACATGATGGCGTATAATAACAGTGATTCAAAAAGGCTTAAAAAGGAGATGCTCTATGAATTTGGGGAAAAAGGCATAAATGAATCGCAGATGACGATCGGCCTGCATACTGGAACCCATATCGACGCTCCGTTTCATATGATGGAGAATGGAAGAACCATCGAGTCGGTTGACCTGGCAAAGCTCGTGACAAGGGCGGTGGTTCTTGATCTGACGGACGTAGAAGAAGGCATTACTGCCGTGCGGCTGCGAATGGAGCAGATTGACCCGAATGATTTTGTAATATTAAAGACACGGAATTCATTTACTGAGGAATTCGTCGATAATTTCGTATTTCTCGAGAAGAGCGGAGCTGAATTTCTGGCCGGGAAAAAAGTGCCGGGGGTGGGAATAGATGCACTGGGAATTGAAAGGGGGCAGCGGGGACACGAAACGCACCTTGCCCTTATGAATGCAGGCTGTATAATCATTGAAGGGCTCCGGCTCAAGGATATTCCCGGGGGAATATATATGATGTATGCCCTTCCACTTAGAATAAAGGGGGGCGACGGCGCTCCTGCCCGGGTCATACTGACAGATTTATAAAAACGCCGTTTATTCCCCATTTTGTATACAGACGTCATTGGGAGTATAATATATATATTAATTATATAGGGGTGAATATAAATGAAGAACATTTTCCAGGAAAACAGATGGGATAGGATACAAAAGAAGAAAGAGCAGGCAAAAGCCAAGAAGAACAAGGGAACTGAAGCGGAAAAAGAAAAGGAAGACGCAAATAAAGAAAATAAAAAATAGGGGTTGCGCCGGAAGTCGTATTCCTGCGGTGTTAACTGCCGTAGGAAAAAGGGGAGGATTGAAATGAAAAAGCTGAAATTATTACTGGTAATCATGATGGTTTTGGCGCTGGTATTTTCAAACGCATATGCGCGTCCATCATCTGCTGCGAACAACAATAAAAAAATAATAGTGTTCGAGGAAAACTTCTCGAATGCGGATGAAATGGACGAGCTCATAAATGCCGCGGGCGGTACGGTGGAAAGGCATCTTTCCATAATCAATGCGGTTTCGGCCTACTTGCCGGATGCGGCTTTGAAAAGGCTGGCTGCGGAAAAGAATATCAAGCGCATCGAAACCGACTCAATTGTGACAATGGACAAGAAGCCGGTTCCATCGCCCACTGAAACTCCACCGCCGCCGGCGCCGAGTCAGATAACTCCGTGGGGAGTGGACAGGATAGACGCCGATCTGTCATGGCATCTGGTTGGAGCGGCTGTGGTAAAGGTGGCTGTTCTTGACACCGGGATAGACCTCGACCACCCGGACCTTGCGGCGAACATTAAAGGCGGCTACAACGTTATTTCGCCGAGGAAGACAGCCGACGACGACAATGGCCACGGAACGCATGTGGCCGGAATCATAGCGGCGGTCAACAATGACTTCGGTGTTGTCGGTGTTGGACCGACGCTGGACCTTTATGCCGTTAAGGTTCTTGACAGAAGGGGAAGCGGAACGATATCCACGATAATCGCAGGAATCGAATGGGCGATAGCGAACGACATTGATGTCATAAACATGAGCCTTGGGGGAGCGGGGAGCATATCTTTGCAAGAAGCTGTTATAAAGGCCTACAATGCCGGAATCGTACTTGTGGCATCGGCCGGCAACAGTTATGGCGGAAGCGTCGGCTATCCTGCGGCTTATGTACAGGTCATTGCGGTATCATCCATTGACAGCAATGACCGGATTTCGTCGTTTTCCTCAATCGGACCCGAAGTGGATGTTGCGGCCCCGGGAGGCTACATTTATTCGACTTATAAAGGTGGTGTCTATGCCTACATGAGCGGAACTTCAATGGCCGCGCCCCATGTGACCGGCGCGGTGGCGGTGCTCCTGACAAGACCCGATATAGCCGACTTTGATGGTGACGGCACGATCGAGCCAGGGGAAGTATATGATATAATAACCGGAACTGCGGAAGATTTGGGAGATCCGAATTATGACACATCTTTCGGCTTCGGGCTAGTGGACGTCCCGGCCATGCTTCTTGCACCATAGGAATGTTTGACAAAATGGATCCGTTGCATGAACGGATCCATTTTTTTTGGGTATCGGCCGGTGGATTGCAAGGAAATAACATGAAAATCATCAAATCCCATCGGATTATCAGCGTAACATTTTATTCTTGTGCTTTGCGGCTGGTTTCTATATAATAAGGAACAGCAAAGTTGTTACCTGATAATAATATCAACTGATAAAAATTACCACGGCGGGATTATATATAGGAGAGAACATATGAATTATTTTTTAACCGAAGAACAGCAGATGATAAAGGACCTGGCAGCGAAGATTGCCGACGAAAAGATCAAACCCGTAGCATTGAAATATGACGAAGAGGGGATCTTCCCGCGGGACATAGTCAAGGTGCTTGCCGATTCAGACCTTTGCGGCGTATATATACCGGAGGAGTACGGCGGTTTCGGAGGCGGAATATTTGAAATGGTGCTGGTCGTGGAGGAACTGAGCCGGGCATGCGGGGGAATAGCGCTTGCCTATGCCGGAACCGGCCTGGGGACATATCCCATAATGCTTTTCGGAACGGAGGAGCAGAAGACAAAATACCTTCCCGACATAGCGCAAGGCAAGAAACTCGCCGCGTTCGGGCTTACCGAGGCAAACGCAGGCAGCGACGCCGCGGGGATACAAACGACCGCCAAGGCCGATGGGGATGAGTATGTTTTAAACGGCACAAAGCAATGGATAACAAACGGAGGAGAGGCCGAAGTATATACCGTCATAGCGTGCACTGACAGATCGAAGGGCGCAAGGGGCTTCAGCGCATTCATAGTTGAAAAGGGCACGCCCGGGTTTTCCTTTGGCAAGAAGGAAAACAAGATGGGAATAAGGGCGTCCGTAACCAGTGAGTTGGTTTTTGAGGACTGCAGGATTCCAAGGGAAAATCTTCTTGCAAGGGAAGGAATGGGCTTTTTAGTGGCAATGAAGACGCTGGACAGGACACGGCCGGGCGTTGCCTCGCAAGCCCTGGGAATTGCACAGGGAGCATTTGACGAGGCACTAAAATACTCCGGCGAGCGCGTGCAGTTTGACAAACCGATATCGTCCTTCCAGGCGATACAGCACATGCTTGCCGACATGGCGATCCAGATAGAAGCCGCAAGGTGCCTTGTATATCAGACCTGCCGGCATATCGACAGCGGTGCAAAATCCATATCGAAGGAATCGGCGATGTCGAAGGTCTTTGCATCAGACATGGCGATGAAGGTCACGGTTGACGCCGTCCAGGTGATGGGCGGATATGGATACATGAAGGAATACCCCGTTGAGAAAATGATGAGGGATGCAAAGATAACACAGATTTACGAAGGAACGAACCAGATTCAAAGAAATGTAATTGCGCTTGAATTGATAAAGAGCCAGAAAGTTTCAAAATAGGACGGCAAAGGAGCAAAGATGAATGTAATAGTCTGCGTGAAGCAGGTTCCCGGAACCAATGAAGTCAAGATGAACAAGGAAACCAATACGATAATACGCGAAGGAGCGGAAGCGATAATAAATCCCTTTGATACATATGCCGTTGAGGAAGGCGTCAGAATAAAAGAACAGACCGGCGGCAAGGCCACGGTCATCAGCATGGGGATCCCCAGCGTTGCAGAGTTGCTCAGGCAGACAATAGCGGTTGGGATAGATGAAGCGGTATTGCTCAGCGACAGGGCTTTCGCAGGCTCCGATTCACTGGCAACTTCCTATGCGCTGTCAAAGGGAATAAGGAATATCGGCGAATTCGACCTGATTATCTGCGGCAAGCAGGCAATGGACGGGGATACCGCCCAGGTCGGCCCGGGACTTGCCGAAAAACTCGGCATACCCCATACAACCTATGTCAGGAAGATCGAGGAAATACGCGAAGGATATATACGGTGCCAAAGAATGACCGAGGACGGGTATGAGGTTATAGAGATGTCCCTTCCCGCGGTAATTACGGTCGTAAAGGAAATAAATGAGCCAAGACTTCCATCCCTCAAGGGAATGATGAAGGCCAGGAAGGCGGAAATCAGGATAATGACGGCCGACGACATCGAAGCGGACAAGGATTTATGCGGTTTGAAAGGCTCGCCGACGCAGGTTGTTGAAACATTTGTGCCGGTTCATGATGTCAACAGCGAAATGATAGAGGGAACCCCCGGGGAACAGGCCGGCAGACTGGCGGAAAAATTACTGTCAATGAAATTCATGACGGTCAAATAACGGGAGATACAAATGTCAGGAATAAGAATAATTGAAGACAACTGCATCGGATGCAGGTTATGTGTCAAGGCCTGCCCTTTCGGAGCAATCGAGATGGACGGGAAGAAAGCGGTGATACTTGATAACTGCACTTTGTGCGGAATATGCGTGCCCGCATGCAAATACAATGCAATCGATTTTGAAAAAGGCCCGGTATCAAATTCGGTGGACATATCAAAATACAGCGGGGTCTGGATTTTTGCTGAACAAAAGAACGGGTTGCCCGAACCCATTTCATACGAATTGCTTGGAGCCGGCAGGAAACTGTCCGACGACAGAAAAACACGGCTGACTGCGGTGATCATCGGCGACAAACTTCAGGATGCATGTGAAAAACTTGTGGCATACGGGGCAGATGAGGTGATGGTCGTCGAGGATGAGTCGCTTGCCATGTATAATGATGAGTCCTATGTGGACATCTTTGTTCAGATGATAAGGAAAGGACGGCCGGAAATACTCCTTATGGGAGCGACCACATACGGAAGGTCGCTTGCACCAAGGATTGCATCAAGAATCAACACAGGCCTGACGGCGGATTGTACAAGACTTGAGATAGACCCAAAGGACGGCAAGCTTCTTCAGACAAGGCCTGCGTTCGGAGGCAATCTGATGGCTACCATAATATGTCCCAACCACAGGCCACAGATGGCAACGGTCAGGCACAAGGTCATGAAGCAGCTTGAACCTGATTACAGCAGGAAGGGCATCGTGACAAGGCCGAAAGTCAGTATTCCCATGGAAACATCGGTCAAGGTCAGGGAAGTGGTGAAGACTGTGTTCGAAATGGTTTCGCTGGCGGAAGCCGATGTAATAGTTTCCGGAGGCAGGGGACTCGGCGCACCGGAGAATTTCAAAATGATAAACGAGCTTGCCGAAGTGCTTGGCGGTGCGGTAGGGGCATCAAGGGCAACCGTTGACGCGGGATGGATAGAGTACAGCCATCAGGTCGGGCAGACGGGACAGACCGTGGGCCCCCATGTATATTTTGCCTGTGGAATTTCAGGGGCGGTTCAGCACCTTGCGGGGATGTCGTCGTCGGACATCATAATTGCAATCAACAAGAATCCTGACGCTCCGATTTTCAAGGTAGCCACTTTTGGCATAGTAGGCGATGTAATGGAAATCCTGCCGCTGTTGATAAAGGAATTCAAGGCAGCCCTTGGCTGAGGCAGCAAAGCGAATAAAATTCAGACCCTTAATGCGATTCGCAATCAAAACTACGGCATTCTTTGTTGTATAATTGGGGAGTGCTGAATAACAAGGGATTTTCAAGTTATTCAGCACTCCCTAATTATCATATGCGTAAGGGGGTATTGTATGAAACCAATGAATGCCGGGAAATTGATTGACCTATATAAAAGGGATCTTTTTGAAAAAGTAATGCCATTTTGGATGAACAATGCAATCGACTATGAATACGGCGGCTACATGACATGGCTGGACAGGGACGGGGGAATCATCTGCACAGATAAACCGGTCTGGATGCAGGGGAGGGGCGTATGGACATTTTCACGCCTTTTCAATGAATTCGGGAAAGACAACAGATATCTTGAAGCCGCCGATCAGGGATATCGGTTCCTGAAGGATTACTGCATGGACAAGGACGGGCGGATGTTTTTCAGAATGACCCGCGACGGAAAGCCTGTGATGAAGAGACGTTATGTATTTTCGGATGTTTTCGCCGCCGCGGGGTGTGCCGAATATTACCGTGCGACCAAAGACGAAGAGGCGCTTGAGCTTGCCAAAAAATCCTTTGGAACAGTATACAATGCATTCAATATCCCGGGGTCTATACCTTCGAAATATCAGGGCGAAATGATGAGCATGAAGGCACATTCACCTTCCATGATAGTAATTGACCTCTGCAAGACCATGCGGAGCGTTGACTGCACATACGATTATACCGGAATAATAGAGGATTCATGCAGGCTCATAACAGAAAGTTTCTATAAACCGGAACTGGGCTGCCTTCTTGAGAATATCGGACCAAAGAACGAATATATGCGGCATATTCCGGAAGGGAGATGCGTAAACCCGGGCCATGCTATAGAAAGCGCATGGTTTATACTAGAAGAGGCCATGGAACAGAAGAATATGAAGTTGCAGAAAGCGGCGCTTGGCATACTTGATGATTCGCTTGAAATGGGATGGGACAGGGAATTCGGCGGATTGTTTTACTTTGTAGACTCGGAGGGGAAGCCGCCGTATGCGCTTGAATGGGACATGAAGCTGTGGTGGCCTCATAATGAGGCCCTATACGCACTGTTGCTGGCATATTATGCAACAGGAAACCAAAAATACAACGATTGGTATGAAAGGATTCACGAATGGTCATTCGCCAGGTTCAACGATGATGAATACGGCGAGTGGTATGGTTATCTGCACAGGGACGGAAGCCTGGCTTCATCTGTCAAGGGATCCTTATGGAAAGGGCCGTTTCATGTCCCAAGATTCTATTTAAAGGGAATACAGGTTCTGGAAAAAATAAAAAGCGCATCAACAAACGGTTGATGCGCCGCAATATTCCATTATATCCATCAGGCCTTTGTCTTTTGAATAATCTTGAATATCGATGTGGTGTCCGGATCCACCTCTCCATGCTTTATGAAAATCAGGATTTCTTCTGAAAAAGCAACCAGGTAATTGATTAGAATCAGAGCGATGAACCAGGTTGTATTCATGAAGGAAGACAGTATAATCGCGGCGTATACCAGCACTCCTCCAAGCCGAAGCAGGGACGTGTGCATCATAATTGGTTTTTTGCAAAGAATTCCGGAAACCACGAAAGACACAAAAAGCAGTGAGAAAAAGATGATCAGCAAAACAGTGTTCGGAATCAAATACTGCGGGTAAAGCACGGAAAGAAAATAAGCAGAAGATATGTAGAAGAAAAGGTCTGCGATAGAATCGAGGGCCTTTCCTATCTCGGTCTTCTGGTTGAATCTTCTGGCAATAAGTCCATCAAAGAAATCGGTTGAGCCCAATAGAATGTAGCCAATGAGAAATGCCGTTTCCATACCATTGAGCACAAAAAAGTACAGTATGGGCAGGAACACCGCCCTTGATACCGATAAAAAATTGGGGACCGTCAGATATCTTCTGTCAGACATTTCGAAACCTCCAGATCATAGTATAATACTTCCGGGTCAATCCAATTCACACAAACAGATTCCCGAGGAGTTGCTTAATAATACCACATATTATTAATAGAGTATATAACCAGATAATAAATGCAGGATTTGAAATTAAAATCCGGCTTATGTATAATAAAGCGATAAAGGCGGAACAACAATGATGGAAGCTATATATTTCATAATTGTCCTGGCGGCGACAACTGCAGGCGCATTTGCTGGAATAGGAGGAGGGGTCATAATCAAGCCCGCGCTTGACGCCCTGGGCCATTTCGACATGGAAACCATTGGAATTCTTTCATCTGCATCCGTACTGTCAATGGCGGTTGTAACAACGGTAAAAAGAGTATCGGGAGGATTGAAGATAAACAGGAAGGTTATCATTTTATCATTGGGCGCAATTGCGGGTGGGGTTGCCGGAAAAGAACTGTTTTACCTTCTTATAGGAGTTGCAGGGGATCCTGTTGTTAAAATAATTCAATCAGCAGCTATAATTGCGCTAATGATTATCATATTGTTCAAGAACAGTATGCCAAGGGTTTACCTGGACAGGATTCCGGTTGTTTTCATCGTTGGAGCTGTTCTGGGGTTGATATCATCATTCCTGGGCATAGGCGGAGGCCCGGTAAACGTTGTGGTTCTTTACATTTTTCTGAATATGAATATGAAGGACTCGGCGGTAAGCTCAATCTTCATCATTTTGCTTTCCCAGGCGTCAAAACTGGCGGCGATTGCCATCGACATCGGGTTTTCGCAGTATAATCTGGCCATGCTTTGGTATATGATACCCGCCGGTATAGCGGGCGGTATTGCGGGAATGCTGATTCATTCAAAAATAAGCGAAAAGAAATTGAATTTTTTTTTCGATGCAACAGTTGTCATCGTAATTCTGCTATGCATATATAATATGTATGATGCGATTGCGTTCCTTGCCTCATCATAAAGATGGCGCAGGACTTAACAAGGAAACACATCCGGGAACAATATAACAGACCGGGAATCAAGGATTTGCCAAGGAGAAACAGGATGTCCGGAAGGCAGTGAAGAGGGTTTGCGGCAGACAAAAACTTTAACTTCAAAATGGCGTCGGGTACTGTTAATATTATCGATATCGTGCTATTGTGTTCATGTTATAGTTTGTATAGAAGGAATGAACACCGGGGATGAGAAAGTCAAAGCTGAAAACAGCATTATATAAAACATTCATATTGCTTTTTTACAGAAATGATATGCAACTGCTGACATTTCCCGGGAAAAAGAACAGGGACTATTTCATACTGCAGTCTGTCTTTGGAACAATGACAATCTCACTGTTACTGGGTGTATTCCTGACGGGCCTTTACATATATATGGGAGCCTCCGATACAATAATGGCCTATATTCCGATATTGCCGAACCTTGCGGGAATATTCCTTGTATTCATGGGGTCTCTGACCGAGCGGGTCAAGAATGTCAGAAGACTTGTCATAATACTTAATTTCATAGGCAAGACATTTATTTTCGGAGCGGTCTGGGTTCCGTTGCTTGTTTCAAGGGAAATAGCCCCGTTCATAATGCTTCCATTCACATTCTTTGGGCTTACGATCAATGCGGTAATGTCAATATTGATAAACAGCTGGTTTGTAGACACCATAGATGCGTCCATCAGGGGACGCTACATGGGTGTCCGGTCTGTTTTTTCGCTTGTTGTGTCAGCCATACTCCCCGTCATATCGGGAAACTTCCTTGATTCCAGTCTCGACAAGTATGTGGCCTTTTGCATAATATATTCCGCGGCATGGGTCTTTTCGTTGCTTGAATCCTTTGCTTTTTATAAGATAACCAATCCTCCTCCCCATGAAGGAGTGCGCAGAAAGATCAGATTCGGCGAACTATTCAGTATTCCGATGAAAAATAAAAGGTTCCGGGATTTTTTGATAATACAGGTGGTCTTCCACCTTTTCTGGTTTCTTTCGATGACATTTGCATCGGTATATGAGATCAAGTACATGGAAATATCATATACATACCTTACTGTAATGGGGTCGCTGGGTGCAGTGATACAAATGCTTTTATATCCCCTTTGGGGGAAATTCATGGACAAATACGGTTCAAATCTGGTCATGCGGCTTGCCATGGTGTTTTTCATGATTCATGCGGCATTGTATCTAATAATGTTCAAAACAAATGCGCATCTATTAATATTCTTTCTTAATATAAACGGTGCCATTCTTAATCCGGCATGGGGGCTGTCAACATTCAATGAAAGGTTTTCACATGTACCAAGAGAAGGCAGGACGGTTTATGATGGCTTCTTCACGACTACTCTTGCAGTCCTTGTGCTTATCGCACCGACAATTGCGAATATCATAAGAAGCTCGGTGCTCGAGAACGGAATGACCTTCATACCATATATGGAGTTTAAAATACTGTTCTTCATCACATTTGTATCATTGATGGGCTTAAATATTGTGCTGTTGATAAAAAGTAAAAAAGATACGGGGCTTGACAAAGAAAAAGAACTTTTTTCAAATATCCGCATGAGAATCGGTAGAAGGAGATAGGTTGTCTTTTGCAAACGTTGAATGCAGGAAAGAGTGCAAAAAGGAGAATTGATCATGCCAGGCCAGTTCAAAAGCCCTTATGATTATGTAAATCCTCTGATTGATACTGCAAAACCCAACCCGAGGTGGGTTTTCTTTCAATCCGCCAGTATGCCTTTCGGCATGGTTCAGCTGAGTCC
>JAWOIG010000071.1:0-3181 GCA_046484775.1 Clostridia bacterium
GGCATATATCAGAAAGGAGGCCGACGAATGAAAGCAGTGGTAATGGAAAAAAAGAGCGGACACGCGGCTTTGCTTACCGATGGCGGAGACGTCGTCAGGACCAGGGACCGCGGTTATGAAATAGGAGAGGTGGTAGAAATGAAAGAAAACAGAGAAGGAAACAGGGGCAGGCTTATTGCAATACTTTCAGCGGCGGCGATTTTCGTTATGCTGTTCGCAGGCGGGATTTATGCATATAACACACCATATTATTATGTGAGCATGGATGTGAATCCAGGCATGGTCATGGAGGTCAACAGGTTCGAACGCGTCATCGGAGTCGAGGCAATGAATGACGAAGCGCAGGCGGTGCTGTCGGAGCTAAGGCTAAGGAACATGAATATAGAGGATGCGGTCGCAGAGGCGCTGGGAGGCATCTCAAGTGCGGGATACCTTGCGAATGAGAACAATAATGTGGTAATAGCGGCCTTGTCCAAAAATTCGGATAACGCCGAGAGGCTTGCAGGAAAGCTCAAGGGCGCCGCAGAAGAAGAGATTCTTGACAATGGTGTAAGGGCCGAGGTGTCGGCTGGTGCGCTTGGTTATGATATGGTACAGCAGGCAAAGGAACTGGGAATCACACCAGGCAAACTCAATATAATTACTAATTTGCTGGGTGAAGAGGCGACTGAGGAAAATATGGCAACTTCCATAAGGGATCTTATGTCAAGATACACTGCTGAAAAGGGCAACAGGGATAAGGCTAAGAATAAGACAGAAGGCGAAAATCCAGGCCAGGGCGAAGGCAGCGACAACGGGCAGAACGGGAATGCTGGCGAAACGGGCCAGAATCAGGCGGGGGATACAACTCAGGCAGGCGAGCAGCAGGGCAACATGCCTTCGGAAGCTCCCGGACCGGGCGGACAGCAGGGAAATGCCCCATCAGAAACACCGGGCGGATCTAACACACAAGCTCCGGGTAACAATGACGGACAGAACGGTGCAGGCCAGTCGGCCAGCCCGGGTCAGCAAAATCCGACAGGCGCCGGTTCAACCGGAAAGCCATAGAAACTAAATTATAAATGAAAAAACCCCGGGATCATTTCCCGGGGTTTTTTATTGCCTACATTTACCATGTATCAGGGCTTATTGAATAACTTGAAAACACCTTGCTTATAATCTCGTTTTACATTATCAATCCGTTCAGGCACAAGATTTCTCAGTAAAATTCCCGAATTATCAAACAGTTGCCCAAGGCAACTGTTTGATAATTCGATTCAAATGATTTTAGCGTTTTTCAAACGAGTGGGATATAATGGAATCGAACTTATCAGCGAGGTGCGGCATGCCATTCAAAATAGTGAGAAATGATATAGCCAAAATGCAGGTTGATGCAATTGTCAACGCAACAAACAACGGGCTTCAAATGGGGGGCGGCGTCTGCGGAGCTATTTTCACTGGGGCTGGGATTGAAAAACTTCAGGCGGAATGCGACGGAATCGGCGGATGCAAGACGGGTGAGGCTGTGATTACAAGCGCATATGACCTTTCGGCGAAATTCATAATACACACAGTGGGACCGGTTTGGCGCGATGGAAGCCATGGGGAGTCCGATTTATTAAAAAAGTGCTATATCAATTCGCTTAATCTTGCTTTGTACAACAAATGCGAATCAATCGCATTCCCTTTGATATCATCGGGTATTTTCGGTTATCCTAAAAGTACAGCGCTGGATATTGCCATATCCGCCATATCTGAATTTCTTGAAAAAGAGGATATTGAAGTATATCTTGTTGTTTTCGACAGGAAGTCCTTTTCACTAAGCATCAAACGGTTCAAGGATGTGGAGAAGTTCATCGACGACAACTATGCGGGCATGGCCGATGAAATCAGTAGAAGAAGGATATATGGGCAGAAAGATTCGGTAACTACATTTAATGAGCGGACTGCATCCTATGAAGAAAAACTAAACATTCACTATAATAAAAAACGTGGCCTGGATGACATCGTAACGCATCTGGATGAAACATTCTCGGAGATGCTTCTTCGACTGATCGATGAAAAGGGAATGACGGATGTTCAGGCGTATAAGAGGGCCAATATTGACAGAAAGCTGTTTTCAAAGATCAGAAGCAATAAAGATTATAAACCAAGCAAGGGGACCGCAATTGCCTTTTCAGTTGCCCTCAGGCTTAGTCTTGACGAAACGATTGACCTGATCGGAAGGGCGGGTTTTGCCTTTTCGCACAGCAGCAAGTCCGATGTCATCATAGAATACTTCATCAAGGAAGGCATTTATGATATTCATGAGGTAAATGAGGCGTTGTTTGCCTTCGACGAGGCCTTGCTGGGGGCATGAAATGTCGCTTCGCATGCGACCTCCCGGTGTCTTTCATCCTCCATACTGTAAACATAATATTTTATGGAGGTATGGCGAAATGAAGACAAACAGAACGGAACTGGTATTCATACTGGACAAAAGCGGATCGATGGCCGGGCTTGAGGCCGACACGATCGGCGGATTCAATTCATTGCTTAAAAAACAAAAGGCAGAACCGGGGGAGGCAGCGGTCACAACCGTATTGTTCGATAACAATTATGTCTTGCTGCACGACCGGTTTGATATCAAGGGCATCAGACCAATTACATCGGCGGAGTATTATGTTGAGGGCACGACGGCGTTGCTGGATGCGGTTGGCAGGACAATCCAAAAAATTATTTCGGTCCAGAGAAATTCAAGCGATGAAATGCGCGCTGGCAAGGTTATGTTTGTCATCATAACAGATGGCATGGAGAACGCCAGCAGGGAATACTCATATGAAAGAATAAAAGCCATGATTGAGTTGGAAAGGGATAAATACGGATGGGAGTTCATATTCCTTGGAGCAAACATCGATGCAGAGGCTGTTGCGGATGAATTTGGCATAAAGCGTGACAATGCCGTGAATTATCATGCCGATTCACGGGGAGTCGAATTGAATTACAAAGCTGTCGGAGATGCCGTAAGCAGCATCCGTCAAGGGCATAAACTGACCAGGGAGTGGAAAGAGGAGCTCGAAAAAGACTTCGAGAACAGAAAATGACATGACTTGCAGCAAAAATACCCCGGGACAAATATGCCCGGGGTATTTTTTGTTAATATAATTTTGTGGCGAGCTTAATAGCCTGACCTTTTCTCATTTCCGATGCTTTCATAGGTATT
>JAWOIG010000100.1:0-19892 GCA_046484775.1 Clostridia bacterium
CTGAAATTCATAAAATCCATCAATTTTTTACAGACTATTCAGCTTTATGTTAAGCCATTATTAGCGTATAGTCTTTTTAGCAAAGTAAGTTAACTCATTAGGCTTCTTTATCATTTATGCATTCAAACAAGGTAATGTATCCGCGCTTCATGTCTTTTTCCGTATTTGCTTTTTCATCAATCCCGGCAATCAGGCGAGCGACCGTTGTCCCGCCTTCTTTCAATACATACGTTATGTGGGTTCCATGCGAGAAAAGCGCATTGTTCTTTCCCTTTACGGTCTGCCTTGTGAGCATCTTCAGCAAAGGAACCCAGTTGGGATCATCCTTGTACAGCCTGTAGGGAAAATTGATGAAATCCCTCAGCAGCCGGTTGTTCGTAACCTCGAAAATACTATAAGCCATCGAAACTGTCCTCCATCTCGGCAAGCAATAAATTATTACCTGCTAATAATAAATCATCATAATAAAAATGGCAACCTCCCCGAATATCAAACAGTTGCCCAAGGCAACTGTTTGATATTCGGATGTTTTTTTGTGCCATGGCTTTTTATTGGGGAGCGGATAATATAAAATGTATGAAGAATAAACAATCGGGGGTAAGATATGCCTGTTCTTGACAAACCATTGGCTGAGCTCAGGAAATATATGGGGTCCGGGATTTGTCCGCCGGACATCGACCTATACTGGGATGACGCCATAAATGAAATGAAATCCGTGGATCCAAAAATCGAGTTGATTCCGGCTGATTTCGAATGGCCCGGGGTAAAGTGCTACGACATGTATTTTACGGGCGTCAGGGGCGCCACGATATATGCGAAATTGCTGAAGCCGGAAAACCCGCCGGAAAAGAAGAATCCGGCAATACTCAGATTCCACGGATATTACGGCGACAGCGGCGGATGGCACGAGTATCTCGGTTTTGCACTTGCAGGTTTCACCGTAGCGGCCATGGATGTCCGCGGCCAGGGCGGCAGGTCCGAGGATTCGGGCGGTTATGTGGGAACGACAATAAAAGGGAATATAGTAAGGGGCCTTGACGGTGACAAGCACAACCTTATGTTCAGGCATATTTTCCTGGACTGCGCTCAGCTCGCCGGCCTTTTGATGGCCATGAATGACGTGGATGAAGACCGCGTCGGATGCTGGGGTAATTCGCAGGGGGGAGCCCTGACAATAGCTTGCGCGGCGCTGGAGCCCCGCATAAAAAAGGCGGCGCCGCTCCATCCTTTCCTTTGCGATTACAAGAGGGTCTGGGATATGGACCTCGACGTGGCCGCATATGAAGAGCTCAGGTATTACTTCAGGTCCTTCGATCCCGAGCATCTCAGGGAAGCCGAGATATTCGAAAAACTCGGATATATAGACCTTGTCAACATATCAAAGAGAATAAAGGCGGAGGTGCTGTGCGGAATAGGCCTGCTGGACGACATCTGCCCGCCTTCTACGGTCTTCGCCGCATACAACAACATGACCTGCAAAAAGGAAATCAAGGTGTATCCGGATTACAAGCATGAAGGAATGTCCTTCTTCATGGATGAAACCTACCGGTTTCTAAAGGATTTATAAAATGAAATACAAAACGCTTGATTTTTCAAAAATAAAGACATGGTCCGTAAAGGGACGGCACGACCTTGTGCGGATAGACAACATGGCCAATCCAGGGACAGACATGATTCCCGAGTGGAGCAACCCGGATTTCGACGACCTCTGCGACAGGGTGCTAAAAGCCGGGGCATCCGGAAGCCCCGTCATATTTTCCATGGGCGGCCATGTCATAAAAAGCGGATTGTCCAGATATGTAATAGAGATGATGAAAAACGGAACAATCACCCATGTCTCGGGCAACGGGGCCGTCAGCATACACGATTTCGAACTCGCATACAACGGAGGGACATCCGAGGATGTTCCGACGGCAATAGAGGACGGGTCGTTCGGGATGTGGGAAGAAACCGGAAGAATGATGAACGATGCGATCAACAAGGGGGCATCGCTGGGAATGGGCTACGGGGAGAGTCTTGCGGTCTATATCGAACAGAATCCGGAGCTGTTTCCGTATAAAGAGGATTGCGTGCTGTACCAGGCTTATTTGAACAATATGCCCGCCACATATCATGTCGCGCTTGGAACGGATATAATACACCAGCATCCGATTTGTTCCATGGGTGCGATAGGCGCGGCGAGCGGGGTCGACTTCAAAAGATACTGTGAATCAGTCTCACGGCTTGACGGCGGGGTTTTCATGAACTTCGGCTCGGGGGTCATCGGACCGGAGGTATTCCTCAAGGCTCTGTCAATCTCCAGAAACCTGGGTTACGATGTATTCAGGATAACGACCGCGAACTTCGACCTGATCGATCTGGGGGATTATAAACGGAAATTATCATATGATGACGCCCATTATTATTACAGGCCCAGGAAAAATATTGTGAACCGGCCGGTCAGCAGGGGAGGAAAGGGATTCCACTTCTGTGTGGACCATAAAATATCGGTACCCAATCTTTATAAAAAAAGCCTGGGTTGATCGGAGGATCATGGACGGGAAGTGGAATGCAAAATTCGGATTCTTCTGGTATAACGACGACGAGATCTTCAGGTTCACGAAATCGGATTTCGACGACAAGGCCCGCAAACTGGCAGAGTCAGGCATAAATATAGTCATTACCTTCAGCTGCACCCATTTCAGATGGAGCATGAAACAGCACTGGGATGTCATAAACAAATGTCTCGCAAACATTGTCGAGGCGTGCCATGCCCACAATATCAAGGTCGTGGAGCACCACTCGTCCCATCTGACATTCGACCCCCTGGACGACGATGAATGGGATTACATGGAAAGAGTGCTGGGTAAAAGGCTCAGTTCGATCGATTCATGGAAAGGTCTGCGGGAGTATGCCAAAAATGGAAACACAATCGCTACTGCGGAATATAGGCAGATTGACGGGCGCACTGGTGAATGGGCCAGGTCAAGTTACAAAGGCTGGTGCATGTGCTTCAACAATCCCGGATACAGGAAAGAGTATTTTTCATATCTTGAAAAGCTATATGAAGAAACAGGCGTGGATGGCATCATGACGGATGATGTCCAGTATTTCGGAGCCGGACATGCCTGCTCCTGCAGTTATTGCAGGATGCTTTTTGAGGCTGAGTCAGGATATGTTCTTCCCGCTCCCGGGGAAGAGTGGGAGCTGTTTCATGGTGATTTCGACAATCCGGCATATGTGGCATGGGAGAAATTCAAAAGGAACTCGACGCTCAGGTTTCATGAAGATGTTACCTCCCATTTCAAAAGCCTTGGACTGGAGTTGCTGCGGCCCAACTATGTCTCGGGGAACATCGCATTCAACTGGACCGGATATGCCTTTGAAAAAGCGCTTCACCTGTGGGACTGGGTATTTCAGGAGAATTGCTTCTCATATGTGATAAAGCATTCATGGCCGCAGTTCCTCACGGAGGCCGGGCACAGGTTCAACATGGGAAGGTTCTCGGATGTTCCGTCGATGTCCATGTTCTATCCTGACAGGTATGACAGCTTCTACTTTGCCTGGTCGCTGAGCATGGCATGGGGCCAGCTGTTCACTGCAACGCCCGAGGGGGAGGACTTGTGCGGAATCGAAAGAAAATTCAGGGAATTCGAAGTGAAGCACAGGAGTCTCCTGGCCGGACAGAAAAAGAAGGCGGATGTTACGGTCTATTGGTCCTATGAGACCGCTAACTATTGCGATCCCGGGAAATCATGCCACATAACCGCTGTAAAAAGCTGGACGCAGGCCCTTGTTTTCGCAGGATATTCAACGGACATGGTCTTTGCTTCCGAAAGTGAAATAGATTGCGGCGTTCATGGATGTCTGCTTGTTCCCGATGCTCGAATGATGGGGGATGACGAATTCAAAAAGATCTATGATTTCGCCCGGAAGGGCGGGATTGTCGTATACACAGGGAAACCCGGTGAAAGAAAACCGGACGGATCGTACAGGAGCAGGGAAGAGCTGGACAGGCTCGCCGGACTACCTTCGGCGATTTCCGGACAGTGCGGCAGGTCGGAACTGTCCGCCGGCAGAGGCAGGATTATAATAATAGGCGAAACAAGCCTGGACAACGATTATTATGAACCACTGAACGTGGACAGATGGCAGAGAACCGAGGGCAGACGCAGGCCGCCCGCATACAAGGCCGGCGAAATGGCCGGGGAAGCCATTCGTATACTTTGGCCATGCGTCGGGAAGTCGATCATGCCGGCCGAATCGAACGAGATGGTCAATTACTATATGATGTACGACACGAATGAACGGAACGTGCTGATCCATATCATAAATGCAGCGGGAACATTGGACAATTGCAGCCATGACGCGGGTCATTCTGATACAATACCGGAATTTGAAAAAGATGCAGGAAAAATTTTCAAAACGGACATCCGGGTCAGAATTCCCGACGCTTCATCTGCATACCTTGTAAGTCCGGAGTTCGATGGAGAGATAAGCCTTCGGACCGAGACGGACGGCGGCTGGATCGAAATCAAGATACCGGACGGACTGTTTTCCGGATATGCCATTGTCAGGATACCGTTGCAGGAAGAAAGAAAGGAAGGATAGGTTATGAAGGAGACCGACCTGTATCTGCCGGTAAAGGAATTCCTAGAGATGCAGGGCTATTCAATAAGGAGCGAAGTCAGGGACGCCGATATTGCAGCGGTAAAGGACGGCCGGCTGCTGATAGTGGAATTAAAGGCTGCGATCAACCTGAAGCTGCTCATTCAGCTCGTGAAAAGACAGCGGTTGACCGATTCCGTATATGCTGCGGTTCCAAGGCCTGCATATAAAAGAAGATTCGGAAAGGACTTCAAGGACAAGGCTTATCTATTAAGAAGACTTGGCATAGGCCTTATTCTGGTTGCAATGGACGCCCGGGAGCCATACGCGGCCGTCGAATTTGAACCGGGGGATTTCGATATGAAGAGAAGCCGGGCGTCGTCATCGGGAAGAAAAGCCCTGCTTTTAAGGGAAATCGAGGGCAGGTCGGCAGATTTCAATACGGCGGGCAGCGTGCACAGCAAGTTGGTGACGTCATACAGGGAAAACTCGCTGAGGGCGGCGTATGAAATGAGAAACAAAGATGCGATGACCACCACGGAGTTGCGAAATGCAGGCTGTCCCCCCAGCATCACCAGGATTCTGTATGACAACCATTACGGTTGGTTCGAGAGAACCGGAAGGGCCAGCTACAGGATTTCTGATTCAGGTAAGATAGCACTGGAAGAATACAAGGCCATACTGAATCATATAGTGAAGGATTGAAATGACTGAATTCAAAGCGGGATTTGCCCAAAACGACATATCGCCTGAAACCCCTGTTCAGGGAAGGCTGGGAATCAATCATATGATATATCCATACCAGCCCATATCGGCAAAAGCCCTGGCCTTGACGAACGGACGGGAGAAGCACTTGATCATATCCTGTGAAACAGTGGGCTTTACACAAAGCGTCAACAAGAGAATCAAGGATATTATATCGAGCCGGACAGAAATAAATCAGGATAACATCGTCATTGTGTGCACACACACGCATGCCAGTCCATGGGTCTGGGACCTGCAGGCAGAGGAAGCAGCCGCGGAAGGATTTGACGTTCTCGACCATGCATGGCTGGAAAAGGTGATTGCAAATACAGCACAAACGGGTATGCAGGCCATGAAGTCAATGAAAAAATGCAGCCTGAGATTTGGTAAGGCTGAAACACAGGGCATAGCAAGCAACAGGGTTCATCCGGTTACCAGATGGTCTATATGTGCGGATGACGAAACAAGAAATGCTCCGGTGGGTCTGACAGACCCTTATGTCAGAACCATATCGATACACCCGGATGACAGGATGCCGGCCATGGCGCTGGCGAACCTTGCCTGCCATCCATCTGCCTATGGGGGTGGAAAAACTACAGGAGTATCACCGGATTTTCCCTATGCAGCGGAAATCAATCTCCGGGAATTCTTTGGCGGAGAATTCATCATGGCATACCTTCAGGGCTGCGCAGGGAATATTAATTCCGGGAAATATGTGAAGGAAGGAAGCGGCGAAGAGGTTGATTCCATCGGGAATTCACTGGCTGAATCCATTAAGGAAGCAATTGCTGGAGCGATGGACATGGCCGCAATGGAAGTTCCATACCTCTATCATTATAAAAAATTCAATCTTCCTGTCGGCGACTTTGTCAAAAGTCCCTGTGAAGCCCGCAGGCAGTTTTCTGTTGTCTGTGACAAAATAAAGAAACAAGATTCAATCAGCGATGGCGATGTTCATGAATGGAGGCTTGCATTGAAACAGCTTGATGTATCGCTTCTGTCTGATGGGAAGAGGATGGAAATAGAATTCCAGCTCTTCAGGTTCCGGGACACAGACATGCTGTTTGTACCCGGAGAGTGGTTTGTACAGCTGTATGAGGGCCTTTCGAAGGCAAACGGCGCAAGGAATCTTATTGTAACGACCATGAACAATTTCGATCTTTTATATATTCCGGATGAAGGCTCCATGAAGAATAAGGAATGGTATGGCGTCAGAACGGGTATGAGGACCCTTGGGAATGAATCGGCGATGCTGCTATACAAGGAAGCTGCAGCCATGCTTTGCAAATCAAGAATCCCGTCGCTTGATAAGGAAAGACGCAAAGGCGGCAGCCAGTATGATGTATGCCGTAAGTGGCATGGCGCCGGCGATTCCCGATGAGTCGCCGATGACGCCTATTATATATGGGAGCACCATTGCCGACAGGGAACCTCCTATACACAGCATGGAAGTAACCCCTCCGGTGTTTCTTGGGAAGGTGACACACCCGACGAATATAATAATTGGAAGAGTGGCGCCCGAGAAAAATCCCGCGGCGGGGAAGAAAACGAAGAAGGACCATGTCTGTCCCAGAATATATGCCGCCAAGAGGGATATGCTTCCCGCAAAAGCGGTGATTAGTATGAGCCTTCTGGCATTTTTTTGAGTAAGTATGAAAGAAGCAAGAATTCTGCTAAGGACAAATCCAAGAAAATACATTGAAATTATCAGCCCGGAATATTTCCTTGAATCATTGGCAAGGGCTTCAGTATAGGTGGGAAACCAGGTAACAAGAGCGACATATGAACCGCTGAAGCACATTGAACCGAAGGTCAGTACCCATACCTGCGGCTCCTTGAGCAATTGCGCAATCTTCATTCCACCGGAATGCTTTTCCGGGCCGCCGGACTCGAAAGCATCGGACGGCCGGAACAATGTGATAAAGGAAATCATGACCATCGCCAGGCAGACCCCGCCAAGGACCAGGAAAGCGGACTTCCATCCCAATGCTGTTCCCACAATTACTGCGCCAAAGAGAGGACCCAGCACGGCGCCGATGCCAAAGCATACGTGAAGAACCTGTAGAAAGAACTCCCTTCCTGATGTGTTTATATCGTTAATATAGATATTCACCGAGACATCGAATACCTTTGTCGTGCTGCCCAGCATTATGTAAGCAACCGTCAGAAGGATATATGAACGAGCGAAGAGGCCGGTAAGAACCAGGATTGTTGCTATTATTATGAAACTGAAATATACAAGACGCGATTTCCTAACGCGGTCTGAAAAGAAAATCAACGCTGCGAGCGTCGCCATGCCGCCGATGTTGAATGATGTCTGCAGCAGTCCCGCTTTTGAAAGGGTTATACCGAAATCCTCTATTATGGATGGAAGTATTTCCCCGAACATATTGAGAAGCACCGCGTAAAGCGCCATCATCACATATGAGCTCAGCGTGGCGGAAAACACACCGCGGCCTGCGGGCCTGAATCTATCCATATAAAACCCCCGTAGGAAAATCAACATAATTGTAGCCGAACCCGGTGCAATTAACAACAGTGGGTTTACGGCGGGCACAATAGTACTAAATCAAAACAAAATTGTGCTGTGGATTGCCATACCCATAAATATGACATATAATTGCCATTAAGGGTAGGAAATGCATATGAAGAGGTATATTGTATTCAGATACAGAAAACTTTTCGAAAATGCCCCCGTAGGGTTCCTCATTGCCGACCCGTCAAAGAAAATTATCTATTCCAATAAAAAGGCAATTGAACTGACCGGCATGCAGAGCGACGGGCTTTTGGGAAAGAGCCTTGATATCATTCTGGAAGAAACCGGCAGAGATTACGAAGACGGTGCTTCCGAAAACGAACCCAATGAAAAAAATAACCCTCGCACCACTGTAAAAGTAAAAAAGGACGGCGAAACTGTTTATTGTGAATACTTCACCGGCAGACTTCCTTGGGGGTTTTCATCCATTTATCTGTTTGATGCATCGGACAAAGCAAGGTTGAGACAAAATCTGATGCTGGCGCAAAGCAGGATCAGGAGCGCACAGGCGGCGGGAAGGATTGCCGGCTGGGAATACGACTTTGGCACAGGAACCATCAGGGCATCGGAAGAAACCTACAGGATATTCGGGGTTCCATACAAAGAAGAGGACATAGGGTTCGATAAAATATTGATATTCATGCGCGATAAGGATGCCGTTGAAAAAGCATTTTATGACTTCATCGACAAGGACGAGCCATATGACGTTATTTATGAAATAAATTACGGCGGCGGAAATGAAATAAGAACGATATATTCATATGCACACATAGTCAGGAATGCACAGGGCCTTCCTGTGAAGGCGGTCGGATATCTCAGGGATATAACAAGCCGCATCAACATGCAGCGAAGGATGGAATATGAAAAGGAGGCTTTCAGGCGACACCTGGGATTTGTAGGGTCGGTCATCGTCATGCTTGACTTGGAAGGGAAGGTCAGTTTTGTCAATAAAAAAGCATGCGAGGTGCTCGGTCATGCCGAGGAAGACATCATCGGGAAAAACTGGATCGAAAGCTTCATACCGGAACGTTTCCGGAACATGGTGGCGAAGACGCGCGAGGATGTCCTTTCATGTCCGCCCGAAGACATGGATTCGGTCGAGAATCCCGTTATGGCTGCCTCGGGCGAAGAACGCATCATAAGGTGGAACAATACGACTATTGCGGATGAGGACGGCACGGTGACCGGTACATTGTCATCGGGCGAGGATATAACAGAGATAAGACTCAATGAGAGAAACATAACGGAAAACGAGAACAGGCTGAAGGAAGCCGAGGCGATGTCGCACACGGGACACTGGGAAAGGGACCTGGCTTCCGGAATATATTTTTTTTCTGATGAACTATACAGAATATTCGGATTCTCGGCGGAATCCGAAATGGATTCGGCGGACGCTCTTCACGACAGGTTTCATCCCGAGGATGCCTCCCGTATACTTGATATCTCGGAGAAAGCAATCAGGGAGGGAAGGGATTACCAATATGAAGGCAGGCTGGTCAGGCCTGACGGCGGGATAAGGTATTTCAAGGCGGAAGGAAGAATATTAAGGGATGCAAAAGGCAAGCCCGTAAAGGCAAGGGGAATTCTGTCCGACATAACCGAAACAAAACTATATGAACAGGCACTGATTCAAAATGAACTGAGGCTGAAGAAGGCAGAGGAAATTGCACTCATCGGGAACTGGGTGATGGATTTGGAGACCGGCAAGTATGAATGCTCCGACGGTTTCCTGCACATCTGCGGGCTCGATCCCGTTTCTCAGGGTGCGGATTACGAAAGGATAATGGCCGCAACCCATCCCGACGACAGGGAACGGATTGAAAGAATCATTTCGGATTCGATGAAAGAGGGCGTCGATTATGAATTTGAAAACAGGATTCTAAGGCCGGACGGAAGCATAAGGCATGTCAGGTCCAAGGGAACTTATATTAAGAATGCTTCCGGCAAACCGGTCAAGTCCGTAGGGACGCTGCTCGATATTACGGAGTACAAGGAAAACGAACAGAGGTTACTTAACAGCCAGGGAAGGCTTAAGAGGGCGGAGGAAAACGCCCATGTCGGGCACTGGGAGCGGGATTACGAAACAGACATGATATACTGGTCGGACGAGGTCTACAGAATTATGGGGCACAAGCCCCAGAGCTTCAGGGTTACCGCAAACAAATACAACGAGTTCCTTCATCCGGATGACAATGCTTATTTCTGGGAAAGCCTTAAAGGGGCAATTAATAATATGAAGCCTATTGATTTTGGCTGCAGGATTATTAATGCCGGAGGAGAGGTTAAACATATAAGGCTTAACGGAAGTGCAAGGTACGTGGACGGGAAGGTCACGGAAACATTCGGCACCATAAGGAATGTGACCGAGGCCAAGCTTTATGAAAGCGAGCTGCTTAAAAAGACGAAGAGGCTCGAGAACGCGGAGGCCATAGCCCATGTCGGGAACTGGGAGAGAAACGTTGACAGTGGAAGCATATACTGGTCCGATGAAATTTTCAGAATACTTGGATGCGAGCCGGACGAGTTCGTTCCCTTGCCGGGAAAAGACATGGATTTCATCAATCCGGAAGATTATGTGCGTTTCAAGGAATTATACAACAGATCCCTCGATAGCTCGGAATCGTTCGAAGTCGAGGTCAGGGCCAGCAGAAAGGACGGACGGGAAATCACGGTCAGGATAAGAGGAGGATTGGCGCCATCGGAGAATGGGGTGAAGGTTATGGCCGGAACAATCGAGGATATAACCGACATCAAGAGTCATTATGAAGAAATCGAGTATATGAATTATCATGATACGCTTACCGACCTTTACAACAGGCGGTTCTTCGACGAAGAATTTATAAAGATCGACAACTACAGGAACTATCCCATTGCCGTCATAATCGCCGACGTGAACGGACTTAAGATGATAAATGATACGATGGGGCACGATGAGGGCGACAGGATGCTCATGAAGACATCCAGGATACTTAAAAGCGCATGCGGCGAACAGGATGTGCTTGTACGCCTGGGCGGGGATGATTTCATCCTCATGCTGCCCAGAACCGCAAAATCCCAGGCGGAGAGCGTGCTTAACCAGCTTCACGGAATGTTCAGCGAGGCGGCGGAGACAATACCGCTTTCGGTCTCCATGGGACTTGCCGTCAAGACCAATGCAATCGAGACAAAGGAGCAGCTCATAAAGGAAGCGGAGGACAGTATGTACACAAGCAAGCTTTATGAGAAGACAAGCAAGAGGGGCGATTTGCTCCGGCTGATCATGGATACACTGTATGAAAGAAGCAGCCGCGAGCAAATGCATTCCGAAAGGGTAAGCCAGTACTGCGGCGACATGGCCAGGGTTCTCAGGATGCCGGGGTACAAGGCGAATGAACTGACCGCACTTGGTCTTCTTCACGACATCGGCAAGATTGCGGTAAGGGACAGCGTGCTCAACAAGGCCGGCAAGCTTGACGCTGAAGAGTGGGAAGAAATTAAGAAGCATCCGGAGACGGGACACAGGATACTCAGCCATTCGCCGGGGATGCAGGAAGCGTCGAGATATATACTGTCCCACCACGAGAAATGGGACGGCAGCGGATATCCACAGGGATTAAAAACGTATGAGATACCTCTGCAGGCAAGGATAATTGCAATTGCAGACGCCTTCGATGCAATGATGAGCAAGAGACCGTACAGGGATCCGCTTACAATAGAAACAGCAATAAGTGAAATAAAGAACGGGGCGGGAAGCCAGTTTGACCCGGATCTGGCAAAAGTATTCGTCATAGAGGTGCTTGGCAAGGAGTGGTAAGGTTCATACAGAGTATTATGGGCATTCAATTGCAGCCGCTCATCTGATATAATTCTGTCCATGGGAATAATAGAACTCAGGAATGTAACAAAGAGCTTTGCGGGCAATGTCGTCCTTGACGGCATTGACATTGAAATATACCAAAATGAAATTACGGCTTTGATAGGAAGGAACGGATCGGGGAAAACAACTGTTTTCAACATTATCGCCGGCCTGGAGGACATAGATTCAGGTTCGGTTCATATTCGGGACGGCCTGGTCATTTCATATCTCAGGCAAATGCATTCAGACATGCCCGGGGCAACCTCGGGTGAAATAATCAAGACGGCTTTCGTTGACATCGACAATGTGGAAATACTTATGAACAAGGCATTTGGCAGAATGAAATCGAATCCCGGGGACAGTGCGGCCATCGATGAGTACGGCAGGCTTCATGACAAATTCGAATTCATGGGCGGGTATAACACCAACGAGAAATTCAACAGGATAGTAAAGGGACTTTCAATACCCGACAGGATCATTGAAAGTCAGTTCGACAGCCTGAGCGGCGGCGAGCGCACCACGGTGATGCTTGCCAGGACGCTGCTTTGCGGACCCGATGTGCTTCTTCTTGACGAACCGACCAACCATCTGGACATGGATGCCAGAAGATGGCTGGAGGAGTATCTTGCGGACTACAGGGGAAGCGCCGTGTATATTTCACACGACAGGTATTTCATAGACCGTACCGCCGGCAGGGTGGTCGAAATCGCCGGCTGCAAAGCTTATTCATATAAAGGAAACTATAGTTCATATAAAAAGCAGAAGTTGGATGCCGAGGAAAGGGACCTGAAGCTTTATGAGCGGCAGGCAAAGGAAATCGAAAGGCTTAACGAAACGGCGCTCAGGCTTCGAAACTATGCCACCGAGAAAACGATACATATCGCCAAGACCATCGAAAAAAGAATAGAGCACATAAACAGGGTTGACCGGCCCGTAACTGAAAAGATGCTTCAGATGACCTTCGCACAGACAACAAAAGAAGGAAGGGAAATGCTGCGGGGAGAGAACCTGTCGAAACGATACGGTGATAAGCTTCTTTTTGAGAAAGTGGATTTTCTGGTCAGGTCGGGCGAGAGAATAGCGGTCATCGGTCCAAACGGCGCGGGAAAGAGTACGCTGGTGAGAATCATGACGGGTGAGATTGGCCCGGATTCGGGGTTGGTCAGAAAAGGCAAGGGCGTGAAATTCGCCTATCTCGAGCAGGACGTTGAATTCAGCCGCACGGAGGCCACCGTGCTTTTGGAAGTATGCGACGAACTCGGGCTTTCGGTTTCGTCCGCAAGGAATCTTCTGGGTAAATATCTGTTCACCGGAGAGGATGTGTTCAAGAAGATAGGCGTGCTGTCCGGAGGCGAAAAAAGCAGGCTCAGGCTTCTTCTCGAAATGCAGGAGAGCGTGAATCTGCTGATCCTGGACGAACCCACGAATCACCTTGACATCGCATCAAGGGAAGAACTTGAGAAGGCCATCGGGGAATTCGGGGGGACAATGGTATTCATTTCCCATGACAGGCATTTTATAAACAATTTCGCTGACAGGATATTTGAGATAAGGGATTCGGAATTTAAGACCCATGACGGGAATTATGACGACTACATAGACCGGATGGCGCTGCGGGAAACGGGCCGTCCCGACACAGCGGTTAAAAAAAGCGGTGCGTTAAGGGGGAAGACCAAAAGAAAAGCTGACTTTACAATAAGGGTAATCGAAGAAAGAATACTGGAGCTTGAGGAAGAAATCGCAGGTGTTGATGCGGATGTGCAAAGATTTGCAACGGATTATGAAAAACTAACGGAGCTGACAGGCAAAAGTGAAGAACTCAGGGAAGAACTTAATGAACTTTATGAAAGATGGATGGAACTGACTGATGAAAATGACAACTGAAGGAATACTCAGGATGGCTCCCGGCGACGGCAGGCTTGTGTATGAGGAAGCGCCGGGATTCGAAGGCTCATGGGCTTTGATTTCACAAGCAGGCGAAGGAGGACAGTGGAAGCAGGCAGACAGCAAGAAGATTCATGAAGGCCTTTTTGAAATAGCCGACCTTGAAAACGGAGCCGACTATATCATCCGCCTTGAAAAGCCTGACGGAAACGGAAGCTGGCCGAGACTTTTCAGATGCGGTGTTTTCCCGGGGACTGTAATAAACTATATCCACCCTGAAGATAAAACATTCTTCCCTTCGGGAATGTGCACGGCCAGCCCCAGTCTTGTACGTTACGGCAAGAGACTCATTCTCTCGCATGACATATTCTTCCGCGACATGGCCCAGAACCAGTCAAGGATATTTTATTCCGACGATGAAGGTGCGAACTGGAGGCTTTTGTCGGAACTGGAGGGATGCTTCTGGGGAAAGCTTTTCATATATGATGGAAAGCTTTATATGCTGGCGAATACACATGAATACGGCGACCTTGTCCTGTATAGGACCGAAACCGAAGGAAAGTCATGGACCGGGGCGTGTACAGTCATCAAGGGCGGGAATAACATCAACGGAGGACCCCACAAATCGGCGATACCGATGCTTTTACACAACGGAAGGATATGGACGGCCGTCGAGTACGGCTCATGGTTTCAGGGAGGCCACGCCTGCGGAACTGCCTCTGCAGCCGGGGACATTACGGATGCGTCAAACTGGGTGGTTTCGGAATTCCTTGAATACGATCCAACATGGCCGGGCACTCCCATAGGCAAATCCTCGGGGTGCATCGAGGGGAACATTCTAGTGAAGCCCGATGGACAGCTCATAGATTTCCTAAGGTTCGGAATCGACGCATGCACGCCGAATTATGGAAAAGCGCTGTATCTGAATCTGGACAAGAACAATCCCGGGGCGGCGCCTGAATTCGGCAAAGTCGTCGATTTCCATGGCAACCATTCCAAATTCACGATTCTTTATGATGCTTCGACAGAGAGGTACTGGACGATCACCAGCCGTGCGGATCATGAAAAACCCAGGAGACGAAACGAACTGGTGCTGATGAGCTCGAAAAATGTCGAAGACTGGACAATTGAAAAAACATTGCTTGACTATGAGCACACCGGATGGCATGAGGACGACTTGAAGGCGGGACTTCAGTATGTGGACTTTGTATTCAGCGGCGATTATATTCATTATGTTTCGCGCACGGCGCTGAACGGAGCCCTCAACTACCATGATTCAAATTGTATAACTTTTCATACGGTCAAGTACAAATGAAAGGCTTCATCCGAGGAAGAATCTGTTTTCGTAGAGGTGCACGGCATATGAAACCCCGCCGGGGCCAATGACTTCCGGCAGTACCGAGGCTATCCGCCAGTTGGGGTCGCTGTCAAGGTCCGGATGATGGGAGTCAACATCATAAATGCCGTTGATTTTGGTAATCAGGGCTTTTTCGCAATACGGAATCAAAAGCCGGTATATCTGTGCTCCGCCGATGACAAAAACGTCATCCGGATCCAGGCCATGGATCAATGAAAGAAGTTCTTCCGGAGATCTTGCTGTTTCAATCCCCGGGATGGACAGGTTTTCATTGCGGGTCATTATTATATTCCTCCTGCCTTCGAGGGGTTTCCCGCCGGGCAGTGATTCAAGGGTCCTTCTTCCCATGACAATTGTCTTTCCATAGGTCTTTTCGCGGAAGAAGCGCTGTTCGGCCGGTATTTTCCATGGCATCCGGTTGTTTTTGCCTATGCCCCAGTTTTTATCTGTTGCTGCTATGCTGATCATATTTTCTCCTCATACCGCAACGGGAAAGCTTACATGCGGACCATGCGTGTAGTCTAGAAGGTTGAAATCATTCTCCGTATATTCATAAAAATCGGTTTTTTCAAGGTTCATTTCAAAAGCAGGGGCATCGTAGGCGGGGCGCGATATCAACTCTTCGATAATCGGTATATGCCGGTCATAAATGTGGGCGTCCGCAATGACATGAACGAATTCGCCCGGCTCAAGTCCGCTGAGATGGGCGAAAAGATGAGTCAGAACCGAATACTGGACAACATTCCAATTGTTTGCGGCGAGGACGTCCTGCGACCTTTGGTTCAGGATGGCGTTCAGTTTTCTGCCCGTCACGTTGAAGGTCATTGAATAGGCGCAGGGATACAGGTTCATCTCATGCAGATCCCCGTGGTTGTACAGGTTTGTCATTATCCGTCTGCTGGATGGATTGTTCTTCAGATCGTAAAGAACCCGGTCGACCTGGTCGAACTCGCCTTCCTTGTATTTGTGCTTTACACTAAGCTGATAACCGTATGCCTTGCCGATGCTTCCGTCCTGATCCGCCCATGCGTCCCATATTCTGCTGTTGAGATCGTTCACATTGTTTGATTTCTTCTGCCATATCCACAGCAGTTCTCCCACGGATTTTTTCAAGGAAGTATGCCTGAGCGTAAGAATCGGGAACTCCTCCGACAGGTCATAGCGGTTGACGACTCCAAACTTCTTGACGGTGTGCGCAGGGGACCCGTCGTCCCACCGGGGACGCACATCCTGCCCCTCGGATGATATGCCATTATCAAGTATATCCCGGCACATTTCTATGAATACTGCATCTGCTCTGCTCATTCGCACCTCCCCGGGTTGATTGCCAAGAACATTATAACAAACAAAACCGGCATTGGGATACTTTACATTGATCCTAGTGTGCCCGGGGATTTTCTGATCACCGAGCAATTTGAACATAACAGGCTCCGCGATTCTTCGCAAAACGATGGTTTGCCATGGAATCAGCCATATGCTATAATCTGATTATTACAAAAGATGACGGTAGAACACTTGTGAAGAAAAAGATTAAGAAATTTATTTTCAACGGTTTGAAAGTGCTTCTGGGCATATACTTGGTATATGTCCTTATTTCGCAACAGCCGGTTCTGGAAGCCAAGAAAATCCAGAAGATGGAAATGGAAAACTCACTGGCAATTGCCCGGGAAATTGAAGTGGAGCTTCGGACAGACATAAGCATGGCCGACAGCAGATATTACATAGAACGTGCTGCGATGGAAAAACTGGGCTTGCTTAAGCCCGGCGACAGGGTTTTTATTGACATCAGGAAGTAAAAAGATATAAAATACCGGATACAATCCGGGAGCAATACAAGCGATTTCAGGATGCGTTCCAGAAGAAACCGGGTATAGGAACCGGCGGGCACGCATCTTTGTTTACCCTCAGACAGTGCAGCGGCGCCGCCGCAATGAAAAAATGAATTGGTATGAAACGGAGGCAGCTCTAATGGGGATGACAATGACACAAAAGATTCTTGCAGCTCATGCCGGGCTTGAATCGGTAAAGTCCGGCCAGCTGATAATGAGCGATGTGGACATGGTGCTGGGAAATGACATAACCTCGCCGGTTGCCGTGAATGAATTCAAAAAACTCGGAATCGGGAAAGTGTTCGATAAGGAAAAGATAGCCATCGTTCCGGATCATTTCTGTCCCAACAAGGATATAAAGAGCGCTGAACAGGTCAAGTATATCAGGGAATTCTCAAAGGAAATGGGAATAGTGAATTTCTTTGAAGTCGGACAGATGGGCATAGAGCATGCGCTCCTGCCTGAAAAAGGACTTGTCGTGGCAGGGGACGTGGTTATCGGAGCGGATTCGCATACCTGCACCTATGGTGCCCTGGGAGCTTTTTCAACAGGCGTCGGAAGCACCGACATGGCCTGCGGCATGGCAACCGGCAAGGCGTGGTTCAAGGTTCCCGAGGCAATAAGATTCGAACTCAGGGGCAAACCGGGCAGGTGGGTAAGCGGAAAGGACGTCATACTCCATATAATAGGAATGATAGGGGTCGACGGAGCGCTTTATAAATCAATGGAATTCACCGGAAGCGGTCTTGCTTCACTTACGATGGACGACCGCTTTACGATGGCTAACATGGCAATAGAGGCAGGCGGGAAAAACGGTATCTTTGAAGTCGATGAAAAGACGATTGAATATATCAAGGAACACTCGGACAGAAGTTTCAAGGTCTATACACCTGATGCGGATGCCGAATACATTAAAACACATATCATAGAGCTGGATAAGATCAAGCCGACGGTTTCCTTCCCGCATCTTCCGGACAATACCAGGGTCGAGGGAGATTTCGGCGATGTCAGGATCGACCAGGTCGTAATAGGCTCCTGCACCAACGGACGGATGGAGGACATGCGCATGGCAGCCGAAATTCTCAAAGGCAGGAAAGTTCATCCCGATGTAAGATGCATAATAATACCCGCAACCCAGAAAATCTGGAGGCAGGCCATGAACGAGGGTCTGTTTGACATTTTCATAGAATCAGGCGCCGCAATCAGCACGCCCACATGCGGCCCATGTCTGGGCGGCCATATGGGAATACTTGCCAGGGGTGAAAGGGCGGTTGCGACCACGAACCGGAATTTCGTCGGCAGGATGGGACATCCCGGCAGCGAGGTATATCTTGCAAGCCCGTATGTCGCGGCGGCTTCGGCTGTCACCGGCAGGGTATCGAGTCCCGCCGAACTTGAGGAGGTTTGAGATGATCGTACGCGGAAAAGCCATAAAATACGGAAACAACGTCGACACGGATGTTATCATACCGGCCAGGTATCTGAACTCATCGGACCCTGCGGAACTGGCCGCGCACTGCATGGAGGACATTGATGCCGGTTTCAAGGAAAAGGTCGAGCCGGGCGACATAATAGTCGCGGCCAGGAACTTCGGGTGCGGCTCATCCAGGGAACATGCGCCGATCGCCATAAAGGCATCAGGCATTTCATGCGTGGTCGCAAAGACCTTTGCGAGGATATTCTACAGGAATTCAATCAATACAGGTCTTCCGATACTCGAATGCGAGGAACTTTATGACGAAACCGATGAAGGCGACAGGCTGGAGATAGATTTTGACTCCGGCGAAATAAGGAACATCACCAAGGGAAAGGTGTTCGGCACGCAGCCGTTTCCCGGCTTCATGCAGGAGATAATCGAAAGCGACGGTCTGGTTGAATATATAAAGAATCAAATGAAATAGGAGGCGCGGCATGGGATATAGTATTGCAGTGCTCAAGGGCGACGGAATCGGCCCGGATGTCGTGGATTGCACGATCGGAGTCCTGAACAAGGTGGCGGCGGAACACGGCAAGGTATTTGAATATAATGAAGGACTTATCGGAGGAATAGCGATTGATGAAACGGGGGTTCCGCTTCCCGGGGATACAATCGAAATATGCAAAAAGAGCGATGCGGTGCTGCTTGGCGCAGTCGGAGGCGCGGTGGGAGGCTCCAGATGGGACAATGCCGACGGAAGCCTCAGGCCTGAGGCAGGACTGCTCGGAATAAGGAAGGAACTCGGGCTGTTTGCAAATCTAAGGCCTGCCGTCATTTATCCGGCACTGAAAGACGCATCCCCCCTCAGACCGGGGATAGTCGGGGACGGGATAGATATACTTGTCGTCAGGGAGCTGACCGGAGGAATTTACTTTGGCGAAAAATTCATCTGTGATGACTATGCATACGACACAATGAAATATTCAACCATGGAAGTCGAAAGAATAGCCCGTACGGCATTCGAAGCGGCGATGAAGCGCAATAGAAAGGTAACGAGCGTAGACAAGGCGAACGTTCTCGATGTCTCGAGATTCTGGAGAAAGATCGTAATCGGAGTTTCAAGGGAATATCCGGAAGTGGAGCTTCTGCACATGTATGTCGACAATGCGGCCATGCAGCTTATAAAGGACCCGCATCAATTCGATGTAATAGTGACCGGCAACATGTTCGGCGACATATTGTCCGACGAGGCGGCGATGATCACGGGATCGATAGGCATGCTGGCATCCGCAAGCCTTGCCGAAGGCACAATGGGACTGTTCGAACCTGTGCATGGATCGGCACCGGATATAGCGGGGAAGGACATCGCCAACCCAATTGCAACAATACTGAGTTCAGCGATGATGCTCAGGTACTCGCTCGGTATGCCTGCGGCGGCCGACGATATTGAAAGAGCGGTCGCAAGGGTGCTGGAGGAAGGCTACAGGACCGCTGATATTGCTAGAAAGGGCGAGAAGACGATCGGCACCGTGCAGATGGGCGAGGTTATAAAAAAATTCCTGTAAAATGATCTCTGCGGAGACAGGGGAATTCCCGAAAAATCACCTGATCCATCTTTAGGGGACCTGCTGTTTATGGGGGGCATATTGAAGAAAATACTTGTTCTATCAAAGGGAACGGTACATCCGTCAATTTTCTGCAGG
>JAWOIG010000081.1:0-19487 GCA_046484775.1 Clostridia bacterium
CGCATATCCTCTTTTTATCAGAAGGTTGACCGTTATCGTTGCATTGCTCGGGTGCATTGACCAGCGCCTTGCGATGTCCCCGGGCGATATGCCCTCGTCTGCTTCAAGAACTGAAAGCACCCTGAACTCGCCCGGATACAGATTCTTTTTATTAATCAGACTGATGCTCTTTCTCTTTAGTTTTTTTACAAGCCGGCTCATCTGTCTGTAGAGCTCGACTTTGTTTGAATTTTCCATAAATCAATCCATTTTTATTTACATTTTATAAGTATTATACTATATGATTTCACCCTAATAAAGCAATTTGCTTATATTTTATAAATAATTTTTTCAACATATCCTGTCACGGGATATGTAATTATGGATCATACCGGTGATATAATGATATCGGTTGAAATTGTTTTTGCGGAGGAATTGGCAATGAAAAAACACATGATCTCATTCCCTGCGATTCTTTCACTCCTGATCATAGCATCCCTGTTGCCCGGTTGCAGCGGAAAAAGCGAGATATTAACTGAAGAACCAGCTGAAACAGCCACAGCGGCCGCTTCTCTTGACGAATCCCCGGTTCTGAAAATCGGCATGCTGACCAACGGCGAACAAATAGATGACAACGGCATCAATGAGCTGGTATGGACAGGATTGTCCAGAGCAGGGGTTGAATTCGGATTCGAACCTGTCTACATCGAGGCCGAAGGAGCGGATCCATCCGTGCTGTCAGAAGGCATCAAGGCTTTCGCAGATGCCGGCTACAAACTGATATTCTGCCCCGGCCTGGCGTTTTCCGATCCTATCGCCGGAGCTCAGGAACAGTATCCGGACATTCGTTTTGTCCTCATCGACGCTCCCCTTTATGCGGCATCAAATACCGCGGTCGTTGAGTTCGCCGTTGAACATGCAGGTTTCGTAGCCGCAGTTGCATCTGCGGTGAATTTCCCGGGTTCGGAGTTCGGTTTTATCGGCGGCATGGAGACACTGGTTGTAAAGCAGTATTTCCTTGGCTTTCAGCAGGGTCTGGAGTATGCAACCAAATACCTTGGGGCGAATGCGTCCCTTAATCCCGGCAACATCGTTTACCTTGGCTCCTTCATGGATATGGAGGGCGGAAGGAAAACCGCCTCGCGCATGTTCGGGGACGGGGTCGACATAATATTCACAGCCGCAGGGATGTCGGGCGCAGGAGCCTTCCAGGAAGCCGTGGCCAGGACATCGGAATCTTCCCGGGTATGGGTGGTGGGCGTTGATGTCGACCAATACGGATTCGGGGTTTACAATGACGGGGATTCCGTGGTGCTTACATCAGCCATTAAAAAATACGACTCGGCTGCATATGAAGTCGTTAGGATGTATGTAAATAAAAGCTTCCCAGGCGGCAAGACGACGGTTATGGGCGCGGAAGCCGGGGGAGTCGGAATACCCGGCAGCAATCCCAATCTCTCCGAATCGGCAGTCCGCGCGGCTCAGGATGCCGTGGAGAGCATAGGGAACGGATCGATTATCGTCAGGAACACGGATGATTAATCCGGTTTGACGACCGGTTAACCGGCATGATTTGTGTTTTCTTTATTTTAATATACTTTATATTGTATATTTTACAATATTCCAGCCGTTTTTCACTTGAATTTCAATGGAATTTAACATTTGTGTGAGTGTTCATTATTTACCTGCTATGTTATAATATCAATAGACTAAAAAACATTTAGGGGGAATCATTAATGAAAAAGATTTTATTGGTAGTCCTTGTTGTTGTGATGATTGCATCAATGATGGCCGGATGCGCCAAAAAAGTGGATTTGCTTGCTACAGTGGGCATGGTCACGGACGCCGGCACAATCAATGACAAATCATTCAACCAGGGAACATGGGAAGGTATTGTAAAAGCCGGCGAGGAGTTCGGCTACGAACCCAAGTACCTCAAGCCGGTCGGCACAACCAAGGCGGATTACCTGACCGAAATCGGAAACCTTGCGGATTCAGGCTATAAGCTTATTGTCTGCCCGGGTTTCAAATTTGAAACCGCCATTTACGAAGCACAGGACAAATATCCGGAAGTATTGTTCGTCCTCATAGACGGCACCCCGCACAATGACGATTATTCCGATTTCAAACTCGGTTATAATGTCGCAGCGGTATTCTTCGCAGAAGAACAGTCCGGCTTCCTCGCAGGTGTGGCCGCTGCAGTCGAGCTGAAGACGGCTGAGTTCGGTTTCATAGGCGGAATGGAAATCCCCGCGGTTCAGAAATTCAACTGGGGATTCCAGCAGGGTCTTGCATATGCAAATGCCAATTACGGGACAAGCGCTACGATCAAGGCTGAAAACGTAATATACCAGGGAACGTTCGATGATCTGGCGGCCGGCGGAGCAATTGCGGCCCAGATGTACGACAAGGGCGTCGACTGCATATTCACGGCGGCCGGCGGAGTCGGAGTCGGAGCCATCACCGAAGCAAAGGCACGCGCAGTCAACGGAGAGAACATCTGGATAGTAGGCGTTGACGTAGACCAGTATCCCGACGGTGTATACTCGGGCGAAAAATCCATCATACTTACATCCGCCATGAAGGGTATCGGAACGGTCGCCTACGACATGGTCAAGGCTTTCCACGAGAATAAATTCACGGGCGGCATCACATTTATATTCGACGCATCCAACGATGGAATCGGAATCCCGTCTGAGAATCCTAACCTGTCGAGCGATACAGAAGCAATCGCAGCCGATGTCTTCGATATGCTGAAGGCAGGCACGATAGTGGTTTCAACCGTACAGGGCGACCTCATCAAATAATTTGCATTAAAAACAAGGCAAAGGGCGGATTTATCCGTCCTTTGTTTTTTACAGGAGCTGACTATGGAATATATTGTAGAAATGCTGAATATCAGGAAGGAATTTCCCGGCGTTCTGGCCAACGACAATGTTACCGTACAACTGAAACAGGGCGAGATACTAGCCCTTCTGGGGGAAAACGGAGCCGGCAAATCCACTCTTATGAGCATACTTTTCGGGTTGTACCACATGGACAGGGGCAGCATCAGAATCCGCGGCGAGAACGTAACGATAAATAATCCGAACGATGCAAATAACCTTGGAATAGGAATGGTTCACCAGCATTTTCAGCTGGTCGAGACATTTACCGTTACGGAAAACATCATCATGGGCGCAGAGGGTCGCTTTGTGCTTGATCGGAAAAAGGCCGGTGAAAAGATAAAGGCGCTTTCGGTCCAGTATGGCCTCAACATAGATCCCAATGAGATTATCGAGGATATTTCCGTCGGGATGCAGCAAAGGGTGGAAATCCTCAAAATGCTCTACAGGAACGCTGAGGTTCTTATCTTCGATGAACCAACCGCAGTGCTCACTCCGCAGGAAGTACATGAGCTTATGCAGATAATGAGAAATCTTATTGCAGAAGGCAAGTCAATAATCCTGATTACGCACAAACTCAAGGAAATAAAGGAAATCGCGGACCGCTGCACCGTTATCAGAAGAGGCCGGGTCATCGGCACTGTGGATGTAAACACCACGTCGCAGCAGCAGATGGCAACCATGATGGTCGGTCGCGAGATATCCTTTACCGTTGACAAAGAAGATAGAGAAGCCGGGGATGTCGTCCTTTCCGTCCAGAATCTGAATGTACTCAACAACCGCAAAACACCTGCTTTGAAGGACTTCTCGCTCGATGTAAGGCGCGGCGAGATCCTGGGAGTCGCAGGCGTTGAGGGCAACGGGCAGACGGAGCTCATCGAAGCCATAACGGGATTGAGAAAAGTTGATTCGGGCCGCATTGAAATAAACGGCAAGGAGATTTCAAGGTACTCCGTAAGAGACAGGAACGAGGCCGGCGTCGCCCATATACCTCAGGACAGGCAGAGGCTCGGGCTTGTAATGGACTACAACCTGGGTGAGAACCTCGTGCTTAAAACATATTACCGCAAACCATATTCCAAAAATGGAATATTGCATAAGGATGCCATCAACAAACATGCCGAAAGACTGATTTCCGACTTTGACGTCAGGGCGGGCAAAGGCGTTAAATCGCCCGCAAAGGCTCTTTCCGGAGGGAACCAGCAAAAAGCCATACTGGGCCGTGAAATCGACCTTGACACCGACCTTCTCATCGCCGTGCAACCTACCCGCGGACTTGATGTCGGCGCAATCGAATATATCCATAAAAGACTCGTGGAGCAACGGGACTCAGGCAAGGCGGTTCTTCTTGTATCGCTTGAGCTTGACGAGATCATGGATCTGTCAGACCGGATAGCGGTCATAAATGGAGGCGAGCTAATCGACCTGCTAAAGAATGACGAGGATATAGATGAAAACGACATCGGGCTCATGATGGCCGGAGTGAAACGGGGTGAGCAGCAATGAAAAGAGATTACACCGGTATAATCAAATCCCTTGGAGCCGTCTTTCTGGGACTTCTGGCTGGCGCAATACTGATGATCGCGATAGGAGCAAATCCTTTGAAAGGATATTTTTATCTTTTTCAGGGGGGGCTTAAGAGCATAGAGCGCATAGGAAATGTCTTCGCGATAGCAACCACACTGATACTGACCGGCCTGTCCGTTGCATTTGCCTTCAGGACGGGACTTTTCAACATCGGGGCGGCCGGACAGATGCTGATCGGAGGATTATGCGCTACGATCATAGGACTGTCTCTTGAACTTCCGCGTCTTGTTCTTCTTCCGATTATGTTCCTGGCTGCATTGCTGGGAGGCGCTGTCTGGGGAATCATTCCCGGTTTCCTTAAGGCGAAGTTCAATGTTCATGAGGTCGTGGCGACAATAATGATGAACTGGATTGCATACTGGGTCGTATACTATACGATCAGAACCTATTTTACGGCGGGTCTTGAAACAGAGAGCGCATCCATTCCGGTTGCGGGCCAGCTCAGGGTTTCATGGCTTTCTCAACTGCTGAACGGATCATACCTGAATCTTGGCATCGTAATTTCAATCCTTTGCGTAATTGTCATTAAATTCATCCTCGACAAGACAACACTTGGGTATGAGCTCAAGGCGGTGGGTTTCAACCGGCATGCGGCGAAGTATGCGGGAATAAAGGTCAACAGAAGCATAATTTTGTCAATGATGATCGCGGGGGGACTTGCCGGTCTTGCGGGTCTGACATACTATACGGGATATTCCGTAAACATTCAGATCGGAATACTTCCTTCACAGGGATTCGACGGGATTGCCGTCGCCCTGCTGGGGGCGACTTCGCCATGGGGAGTGTTCTTCTCTGCGGCATTCTTCGGCATACTGCATGCGGGCAAGGGTTTTATGAATGCAAATACCAGCATCCCGCCGCAGATTTCGGATTCCATAATCGCAATTATCATATATTTCACAGCCACCAGCCTTTTCATCGAGAAGCTATACAAGAAGTTAAAGGGAAGGCAGTCCGACAGGAAACAAATTAAACCCGGGGGTGATGAATGATGTTTGACATAATCATTAAAATTTTTCCTTATGCGATAGCATTCACGGCGCCTCTGCTCATCACAGCCCTTGGCGGTTTGTACAGCGAGCGGAGCGGTGTCGTCAATATCGGTCTCGAGGGGCTGATGGTGGTAGGTTTCTTCGCAGGGGCAGTTACAATCAAATCCCTTGAAGCGGCTGCACCCCAGCTGTCCATAGTAGTCGGAATTCTTGCAGGGATTATTGCCGGCGCACTCTTTTCTCTGCTCCACGCCTTTGCTAGCATAAACCTCAATGCGGACCAGGTCATCAGCGGCACCGCAATCAACATGCTTGCCGGCGCATTGACCTTGTTCTTTGCCAGAACAATAACAGGCAGCGGAAACATCGGCATAACGCTGGGCATCGTCCGTTCACCAGTGCCTGTGTTGTCCAAGATTCCTTTGATCGGGCCCATGTTCTTCACAAACACCTATTACACGACATGGATAGTGCTCGCCATATGGGGCCTTTCCTGGTTTCTGCTTTACAAGACATCGTTCGGGCTCAGGCTGAGGGCCTGCGGCGAGCATCCCAATGCGGCGGCCTCGGCGGGCGTCAATGTCGTAAGGATGCGCTATATAGGAGTCATGGCCTCGGGCGCGCTGGCCGGTCTTGGAGGGGCTGTGATGATTGCAACCTATGCCGGCGAGTTCAACGGAACCGTTGCAGGTCTTGGATTTCTTGCACTTGCAGCATTGATCTTTGGCCAGTGGAAGCCGCTTGGCATACTCGGCGCGGCTTTCTTCTTCGGGTTCGCTCGCACGGTCGCAGACGCATCGCAGGTAATCCCGCAGTTCAATGTGGTGCCGCCCATTATACTGAAGATTTTCCCGTATGTCGTTACATTGATAGCCCTGGTTCTTTTTTCAAAGACATCCAAGGCGCCAAAGGCAGCGGGTCAACCCTTTGATCTCAGAGGGAAATAATAGGTCCCCCGTTTGTGTTAAATGTATGTTAAAATCCTTTACATGGAGTTAAATTAACGTTAACATAAGCGGGGTTGATTATTCCCCGGGGGAGATGTATGAACCAAACTGTTGAAATTCTGTTCGGATTATTCGGCGGTCTTGCAATATTCATATTCGGTATGAACGAAATGAGCTCAGGGCTGAAGAAGATTGCAGGCGACCGGCTAAGGAAAATCCTGAAGGCATTAACAAAAAACCCGCTTATCGGTGTTCTGGTAGGAGCGCTTGTCACTGCATTGATGCAATCCAGCTCCGCAACCACCGTCATGGTCATCGGATTTGTGGCAGCAAGGCTCATGACCCTCCCGCAGGCGATAGCCGTCATACTAGGCGCCAACATTGGTACCACCATTACCGCTCAGCTTGTTGCGTTTAAAATCGGCGCATATGCTTATCCCATTACAGCCATCGGATTCATCCTTATGTTTTTCTCGAAAAAGACAAATATCAAGAACTTCGGGCAAACGATATTTGCCTTCGGCTTGCTGTTCGTCGGCCTGAATCTTATGGGCGATGTAATGAAGCCTTTGGCAAAATCACAGGAATTCGCCGACCTTATCATTCGCATCCAGCATGTGCCGGTGCTCGGCCTTTTGGTAAGCACCGCAATGACCGCAGTGGTTCAGAGCAGTTCCGCCACAATAGCGGTTCTTCAGAAACTGGCGATTGCGCCCGGTCCCGACGGCGGCACCCTGATCCCCCTGGCATTCGCACTGCCGTTTCTTTATGGAAGCAACATAGGAACCACGATTACGGCTGTTTTCGCTTCCATCGGAGCAGGTGTAAGCGCGAGAAGGGCTGCATTTGCCCACTCCATATTCAATATCATTGGTGCGCTTCTGTTCATGTTCCTCATTACCCCATTTGCCAGATTCATCGCCCTGATAACTCCCTCAGGCTCTGATGTCTCACGTCAGATTGCAAACGCCCATACGATTTTCAATGTTGTGAATACCATATTATGGCTTCCGTTCATAAAATACCTCGGCAAATTTGTTACTTTCATAATACCCGGACAAGACTTCGTAATCGAGAACCGGCCGCTTTACCTGGATTCCAAGATGCTTACCAGTCCTTCCATAGCGATGAACCTGGCGACCCAGGAGCTTGTGAGGATGGCGGAGCTCTCCATGCAGATGATGGACACTTCGGAACAAGCCTTCATAAAAGGCGATATGATTGCCGTCAAGAAAGTGCATGAAATCGAGGAAGTTATGGATATGCTGCAGCATGAAATTGTGCTGTACCTTTCAAAGCTTCTATCTTCGGAAGCGCTGACCGAGCATCAATCGATAAGACTGACCGGATTGCTGCACATTGTAAGCGACATAGAGAGAATCGGCGATTACTGCGACAATATCGCCGAGAGCGCGCAGGTTAAAATAGAGAAGAAGCTGCCATACACAGACGAGGGAATGAACGAGCTTATCGAAGCATTTGTGCTTGTTACGGATATGGTTGCAGAAACGGTTATTGCTCTGAACCAATATGACAATAAAATCGCCAGAAATATTATTTCGCACGAATACCTGGTTGACGAGATGGAGCGAACCCTGAGGGACGCCCATATAGAGCGGCTAAACAAAGCCTGCTGCAACCCGCATTCAGGTCTGATTTTCATAGAACTTATTCACAACCTGGAGCGCATCGGAGACCATTGTAAAAATATAGCGGAAGCCATTCTCAATGACATAGAGGTCATACCCTCAAAGCCCGGCGCGGGAAACCAGTCCTGAAGGAGTTGACATGAAACCTGTAAGAATCGGTGTATTCGGAGCCCGGCGAGGCCTGAATTTCGCGCGAAGCGCATCGGATGGAATGACCCCCGGGCTCGAGCTTTCGTGCATCTGTGATTTTTCCACCGAAAAACTTGAGAAAGCTGCGAAAGATTTCAACGTGGATTTATTTGATGACTTCGACAAGATGCTTGGCAGCGGAATCGACGCAGTCGTCCTCGCCAACTACTTTCATGAGCATGCCCCATATGCAGTCAGGGCGATGAAGGCGGGCAAGCATGTCATGAGCGAGACGATACCGGCCGCAACCATGGCTGAAGCCGTGGCGCTGTGCGAGGCAGTCGAGGATACGGGCATGACCTATATGTTCGCCGAAAACTATCCCTTCTCCAAAATCGGGATTGCCCTTAAAAAAGAGTTTGACAGCGGCATCATAGGCCGGGCTCTGTATGGCGAAGGCGAATACATCCATCCGATAGAAGCTTCTGAATTCAATAATATTTCACCCGGTGATAATCATTGGAGAAACTGGATACCGTCTACATATTACAGCACCCACGCTCTCGCTCCCCTTATGTATTTCACCGGTGCAAAACCTTTGCGGGTCAGTGCTTTTTCAGTGGCAGAACCATCGATTGCCGCCGGTACGCCACGAAGAAACGATCCCCTTGCCATCCTGATGTGCACTATGGACGACGGCAGTCTTTTCAGGACAACCGGCTGGATCAATGCCGGGGGGCACAGCTCATGGTGCAGACTTCTGGGAACGAGGGGAACCCTTGAAGCTCCAAGACAGTATGACGGCGGTTACTTCGGCAACGGCATGCTGCACATCATGCTGAACGAGCTGGAACCGCAGGATGGGCGTCCATTGTTTTCATCATACAAGCCGGAATGGCCCACCGATTCAAAGGATGCGGAAAAAACAGGTCATGGCGGTGCCGACTATTTTATGAACAAAATGTTCCTTGAGGCAATAGTATCCGGGGAAAGCCCCAAATATTTCGATGTATACGATGGCGCAGCGATGTCCGCGGTTGCAATACTCGGCTGGAGAAGTGCTCTTGCGAACGGAACGCCGTATGAAATACCCGACTTCCACGATAAAGTCTCCCGGGACATATACCGCTATGACTTCGCAACCCCCTTCCCCAATGACAAGGGCTGGCCTCTTCTTCCAAACTCAATCAAATAAATTACACAGAACATGTAAACATAAATAAGCCGCATCAAACAGTTGCCCAGGGCAACTGTTTGATATTAATGATATGCTTTTTCAAACAGTTGCCCAAGGCAACTGTTTGAAATTTGCATAAATATTCAATTTTGTATTGACATTTATTGTTATTTGCTTTACATTATTTGTATGTCGAAGAAACGCTTTTTGATTCCGGATGGAATTTATCATGTATATAACAGAGGAAACAACCACATGTTCATATTCAAAGATGATCAGGATTTTTTTGTATTTCTTAGAATAATAAAAAAATTCAAAGAAATTTATAATATAGAAATCTATGCGATTTGTCTTATGAACAATCATTTCCATCTGCTCTTGAGGGATATTGATAAAAATCTATCCCGCTTCATGAGGCAAATTCAAAGTTGCTATGCCATTTACTTCAACAAAAAATACAAGTTCGACGGACATGTTTTCCAGGGCATATTCCATAGCGAGATAATCAGCAATGCAACTTGCTTTTTCCGGAAGCTGCGGTATATAAACAGGAATCCTATAAAAGCAGGCATAACAAGCAATATATTTGAATACCCGTGGGCAATAACGGAGAAAAGCAATGACCGGTATAAACTTATAGATTTTAATTTTATTGATTCAGAGTTCGAGAAGTGGTCGAAAACCGGATATTACGAGTATCTTTCTTCTGAAAGTGATGACATTTATGAATGTCTTGTTGAAATCAGTCCAATGACAATGAGTGAAGCTGAATCATTTTTCAATGGTATTCTTGCCAGATCAGGCCTTGATTCATCCCTCGACTTTGATTCTTTTGAAGATCATCATAAATCGCTTGTCATATCACAGGCGCGGTATTACGGCATATCTCTCAGACAGCTTGAAACATTAACAGGCATGACAATATATAGGTTGATCAAGTTCTGCAAAAATATTCCGGAATACGTCTAGTATTGCATAAAATATGAAACAAATATCAAACAGTTGCCTTGGGCAATTGTTTGACAACCGCAAAATCAAACAATTGCCCAAGGCAACTGTTTGATGATAGAATTGGGATTGTCAGGGGGATGTATGCGGGCGGCTGTTTTATATGGTAAACATGATATAAGGATCGAGGAGCTTACTGTTCCAGAGGTTTCCGGGGATTGGCGGCTTGTCAAGGTTGCCTTTTGCGGAATCTGCGGGACCGATGTTCATCTTTTTGAAGGCGACGAGGGTTCGGTTAAGCTTGTTCCCGGTACGGTTCCGGGGCACGAACTGTCGGGCACTCTTTTTGGGACCGGTGAAAAAGTCGTTGTCGACCCCAATTATTTCTGCGGCTCATGCAGCCGTTGTCTCGAGGGCAACACACATTATTGCAAGAATATATTCAACACGGGCGTAACCGTCAACGGCGGTTTCGCGGAATATGTCGCTGCTCATAAATCCCAGTTGCACTTGGTCCCGGAGCATGTGCCCCTTGAGGATGCGGCTTATGCCGAACCGATTTCGTGCTGCCTTCACGGAGCCGATCTGGCCCGCATAGAACCGGGCGACCGTGTGCTTATAACCGGAGGCGGAACAATCGGATTGATCATGCTCCAGATATGCAGACACATGGGAGCGGCTCATATTGCTGTATCCGAACCGATGGACACTAAAAGAACCCTTGCATTATCCTTGGGTGCGGACAGCGTTTTCGATTCATCAATAATAGACAGTGAAAAACTAAAGAAATGTGATTTTAATAAAGTAATGGAGTGCTCGGGCAACCCTGATGCAGTCCGGACCGCTATTGAATGCTGCAAATCAACAGGTACCGTCATGCTTTTCGGTCTTACAAAACCGGATGATGAAATCCGCATCAAACCTTTCGAATTATTCAAGCGCGAACTTACGATAAAAGCCTCGTACATCAATCCCGGGACAATGTCCGGGGCTTTGGACTTACTGGCAGCGGGAAAGATAAAAACTGCTCCGCTGACCGGTGGATTCATTACCCTTGAAGAACTTCCGGGAACACTCGCGAAGAGCAGCGAAGCCCTTAAAAACGGAAAAATTCTTGTTAAATTTTAAATTCGGCCAATATCGGAGGGAATATGGACAAAGCCCGCATTGAAAACCTTTTTGATGAACTCTATCCGCTGCCCCGCAGTATAACCGGCGCAGGCCTTCGCCAGAGTCTTGAAATACTTGGCCGTGAGATTCCCCTTCAGATTATTGAATACCCTACCGGAATGAAGTGCTTTGACTGGGAAGTTCCGCACGAGTGGAATGTCCGGGATGCGTATATAAAGAGAACCAATGGCGAACCCATCGCGGATTTCACGGTATGCAACCTCCACCTGATGGGATACAGCATACCTTTTTCAGGTCGTATTAGCCTTGATGAACTAAAAAAACACATCTTAACAATACCAACCAAACCTGATGCGATTCCGTTCGCCACATCATATTACAACCGCCGCTGGGGCTTCTGCATCCCCCACCGCGTGCTTGAATCCATGAATGACAAGGAATACGATGTCCTCATCGATTCAACCCTGGAGGCCGGCTCAACCACACTGGGTGAGCTGTTCATCGAAGGCAGCAGCAAAAAGGAAATACTGCTGTTCTCGCACATTGGCCATCCTTCAATGGCAAATGACCAGCTTTCCGGGCCACTCACGGCAACCGCGGTCGGAAAATGGCTCATGGATAAACAGGACAACCTAAAATACAGTTATAGAATAATACTTTCACCGGAGACAATAGGAACCATCGCATATATTTCGAAGAACCTGGCGCATTTGAAGAAGCGGGTTATAGGCGGGTTTACAATCGCCTGTACGGCTGATAAGGGCTCATTCAATTACAGATTTGCAAAAGGAGTTCCGACAATAGCCGACAGGGCCATGGAAAACGCACTCGCTCACTGCGGTGAAAAATATTCCCTTCATCCGTTTTCACCCACGGGCTGCGATGAAAGACACTTCAATTCACCGGGTGTCGGAATCGGAATCGGCAGCATAATGAGATCAATGCCGGGGACATATCCCGAATACCATACCTCGCTTGACAACAAGGCCTTCATTTCATTTGACAAGCTCATGCAAAGCATTGGTCTTGTAAAAAATGCCATCCAAAACATCGAGGCTGACGCACGGGTCAGGCATATTCACAGGCATTGCGAGCCAAAGCTGGACAGGCACGGACTGTATCCAACGCTCAGCAATAAGACCGAAGCCGCTGATGAGGCCTCCTGTCTTTTATCCCTATGGGCTTATGCCGATGGGTCGTCGCTTTCCGAAATAGCCGGCAGGATTGGAACAACAACGTCGGAACTCCGCAAATGCGCCGAAAAACTTGCTGATAAAAAAATAATAAAAATCAAGGAGATTTGAATGCCTGCGATTCCCAATCTGTTCATTCCGGGAGCTGCCAAAAGCGCGACGACGTATCTTTCGTCATGCCTCGGCAGGAGCAACGACATCTTCATGCCGGGACCTGCGGAAATGCATTACATGGCCTCGGAATTCATGAGGCTTCCGCTGTCCGAAAAAGATCCTTTTAAAAAATATGAAGAGCATATAATTGCCGGTTTTGATAAATATACGGCACAATATGAAAATTCAGGGAGCGAAAGATATCGCCTTGACTGCTCCCCCACTTACATGATGTATGATGGCACCGCTGGAAAAATCAAATCACTCTCGCCGGATGCATTCATTATAATCAGCCTTCGCAATCCGGTCGAAAGAGCTTTTTCCCAATATAAAATGAATGTTAGGATGAATTTTGAAAAAATGTCATTCGAGCAAGCCCTTGAAGACGAACCCGAAAGGCTTTCATCAGGGCTATTCAAGGCGGCCCTTTATAAAGAGGTGGGCATGTATTCGGTTCAAGTCTCCCGTTTCATTGACGCCTTTGGTACGGATAGGATTAAATTCGTTTTGTATGATGAAATAGCCGACGACCCCGGCTGCGTTATTTCCGAAATTTGCTCATTCCTTAACATTGAATTCAATCCTGCAATGGTTGATAATAAAAGAAAGAACTACACAGGTTATCCCAGGTTCGCCGCCCTTAACCGGATTGCTTATTCAACCGGGCTGAGAAAAGCAGCCAAATGGCTTGTAAGAAGCTCCAAGGCGCGCGAAAGGCTTGGCAACCTGTATATCAAGACAAATGATGCGGACATCCGGATGAAGACCGAAACGCGCAAAGTACTGACGGAATATTTCAGTGAGGACATCGAAAGGCTTGAGTCTGCAACGGGCATCGACCTCAGGCGATGGCGATGCGACGTGAATAATCAATGAAAATGATAATACTTGCAGGAGGCAGCGGGAAACGCCTTGCATCCGGAAAGAACTCGCTTCCAAAACCGCTGGCTGACATCGGCGGGAAGCCCCTTCTCTGGCATATAATGAAGTATTTTTCCTGTCTTGGAATCAATGGCTTCGTGGTCTGCCTTGGCTACAAAGGCTCCCTGATCAGAAAGCATATGTCAGAATGTCATGAGATATCCTGCGGATCATGGGATGTTCGGTTCATCGATACCGGCTTGGATTCAACCAAATTACTCCGTATCGAAATGGCTGCGAAATATGCCGACCCCGGCACCAATCTTCTATCTTATTCGGACAATCTGTGCGATCTGGACCTCGGCGCATTCCTTTTGTCGCACAATGTTAGCGGCATGATGCTTTCACTGGCAGGGGTCAAGCCTTATTCGCCTTACGGACATATATTCAGGGATGACGGAATACTAACGTTCAAGGAAAAGCCACGCATGATGAACAGCCTGATCAATGCCGGATTCATGGCGTTTGAGAAGGAATTCATAGAATACATAAGTCGGTTTTCAGGCGAACTCGAAACCGATGTGATTTCAAGCCTCGCCCAAGAAGGCAGGCTCAACGTATTCGAACACAACGGAAACTGGGACGGAATCAACACCTTGAAGGAATATGAAGCGGTGTGCAGACTCCATCAACAGGGAAAGGCTTACTGGGAAATATGGAAGAAATAAAAAGAATCGACACGAGAAACCTTTTCAGATACACAGGCCTTACGCAACTGCAAAAGGAAAACAGCAGGCTCAATATCCTGGAGTCGGATGAAGGCCGTACCATACTGGCTTCTTATCCCCGGAGGATAGTGCTGGAACTGACAAATGCATGCAACCTTGGATGCATAATGTGCGGCAGAAGCCATGCCGAATTCAAACCTGCCTTTTTCAAAAAGGAATGGCTGAAGGTGCTCGAACCTGCATTCAGTTTTGCAGAGGAAATGACGCTCATGGGCTGGGGTGAGCCCGCCATACATCCGGATTTCCAGCATTTTCTTGAATTCGCCGGTCATTTTCCGATAAAAAAATACATTCTCACCAACGGAACGAGGCTTAGGGAAATTTCACCGTGGATATTCGAATACAAGGTCGACATCATCGCAGTCAGCCTTGACGGACCGGACTCCGCTACTAACGACCGAATACGCAAGGGTTCCGATTTCAACAGGATAACCGGAGATCTCAGGGAGCTGGTCGTAAGGAGATACTTCGCCCCGACCAAACCATATATAAATACGGTAACCACACTTATGAAAAGCAATATTGATAAATTTCCGGGAATGATCGACCTTGCCGCCGACCTTGGCATTGAGGAAGTAAAAGGTGTCTACCTTACTGCCTTCTCAAAGGAACTGGCGGGTGAAACACTATTCGACATACCTGAAAGAACAGAGGAAGTCTTTAATATCGCACGGGAGAGGGCTGAAAGATACAACATCGTGCTGTCCCTTCCCCATATACCCGGAAAGGATCCCGAGGGCGATTCATTGCACCGCCGTTGCCACCTCGCCTGGCGCGACCTGTTCGTAGGCTGCGACGGTGTCATAAGGACATGCATGTCGTCTTCAAACACCCTCGGGCACCTGCCTTCGGCGGGCTCCTCGTTCATGAATGAAATCCGAAATTCACCCGAAGCCGTGGATTTCCGTGCTAGAGTCAATGGCCCCGCCGAGAGAATGAACAAAGCCTGCAGGAAGTGCTATCAGTCTTCCTGCGCCAACTGGAATCAAAAGCATGCCTTCCTGCAGGACGGCGGCGGGTTCCATCCGGATTGGAGCAGCCGGGATGAATGATATTTCCTGTCCTCTATGCCGATGCATCGATTGCACCTGCTTTTACAGCTTTGGAAACCATCCATTGGTCAATACGCCAAGCGACGCCGATGGGAAATATCCCCTGGATATATATCACTGCCCGGATTGCGGACTGGCGTTCGTAAATACACCCAGGCATCCTTCCGAGATTTTTTCCGAATACTCGTATTTCAGCTCATGGTCATCGCAATGGCTGGATCACTGCAAGGATCTTTTTACAAATCTTGTGGGCGGCTACGGGCTTGATCCAGGTTCGGCCATACTTGAAATAGCCAGTAATGACGGATACATGCTGTCCAATTTCCTTGAAGCGGGATTTCACAATATAACCGGGGTCGAACCCGCCACAAACGTAGCCGCGGCGGCGGCTCAAAAAGGTATCCCGACCATCAATGAGTTCTTTACCTTGAACCTGGCGCAAAAAATGGCCTTGTCCGGGAAATATGCCTGCATCATAGCCAACAATGTCCTTGCCCACGTGCCTGATATCCGTGATTTTCTCATGGGAGTTGCATTCCTGCTTGAAGATGACGGCTTCTGTGTAATGGAATTCCATCATTTGCTGAGCCTTATCAAACTATCCCAGTTCGATACTGTTTATCACGAACACTTTTCATATCTTGCCTTGAAGACTGTAGCATTCGCCATGGAACTAAGCGGACTCCGTATTTATGACGCGATGAAAATCCCGACGCAGGGCGGATCGCTCAGGATATTCGTTTCATTGAAATCGGCTGCCGGCAAAAGGAAATATCCATTGTCGGCATCAGTGGAAAAACTGATCCGGGAAGAAATTGCGTTCGGACTTTTTGAGAGTTCCGTATATGCTTCGTTTCGTTCAAAGGTCGACAGCCTTATTCATGAAGCCCGCCGGTTTCTCCTCCTGCTTGCCGACAATGGCAGGCCTGTCTCAGGCTACGGCGCCGCAGCCAAGGCGGTTGTCTTTATAAACGCCATGGGACTTTCTTCCACCGACATTTGCTGCGTAGCCGACAGGAACCCGGTGAAGCAGGGCCGTCCGATACCGGGAACCGATATCCCCGTGGTGTCCCCTGCCAGCATGCTTTCTGCCTCGCCGGACTACATCATTGTTTTTCCCTGGAACCTGAAGGATGAGATCATAAATGATTTGAAGCCCCTTGCCGCCGAGGGCACCCGTTTCGTCGTGCTGGCCCCCTGTCCGGAGATAATCGGATGACGAATATTGATTATTTCAGTAACAAGGATAATTTTTCGAAATATCTCCGGATTGAATCCGAATGCGTCTGCCCCGGCATATCAGAAGAATCATTGAATGTCACGATTGCCATTCCAACCTTTGGCAGGGCTGATTTGCTCAGGGAAGCAATACTAAGTTGCCTTTCTCAGACTTTTAATGAAAAATATGAAATTCTTGTCGTCGACAACGATCCCGGAACAGACAGCGACTCAGCCCGAATATTGCATGAGTTGAACGATGGAAGGATAACATATTACAAGAACAAAGAGAACATCGGCTGCCTGCCCAACTTCAACAGATGCATCGAGCTCGCCCGGGGCAGATATATTATCATGCTTCACACCGACGACCTCCTGGATCCTGAATTCCTTGATATCGTTATGCCGATTGTCGGAAAACATCCGGAGATAGACATGCTGGTTCCAGGCAAACGCATACTCAGGAACGGAATATTTGAAAAGCAAAAGGGCTTTCCTGCAATATCAAAATACCTGGGGCTTGCGGACAGGGTGGTCAGGATAGCCCCGAAAGACTTCGCGCTTTATAATATCGTAGGCGGTCCCATGGGAATCCTGATGAAAAGGGAATACTGCCTTGAACTCGGGGGATTTGATGAGAATACCCATCCGGTTGCCGATTATGCCTTCTGGACAAGGTATGCCACAGCATTCAATTCCTTGCTCCTTCCAATGGAGCTGGGAACATACAGATTCATTGACAACATCAGTTCCGGGGCCGGTATTGCCGAGCAGTATCTCATACATGAGCATAGGTTGATTTCGGCCTTGATATCGCAAAACGGGTATGGCAGGGCGATGAAAGGCTACCTTTTTGAATATATTCATTTTCGTGCGCGCCGGCTTTCAATCAATCCCCTGGATATATTCATGAAAACCTGTGGAAAGCCCTACAAGCCGGGGATACTCAATCGCTTAATGTTCGTATGGGTTGTCTTTGTCCGGTCGGCGTCGTATCTTGCAAGGTTGATTTCAAGCCGTATAAAGGCAAGACGCCCCGAATCGTTGGCTTCACACTGATAAAACAGACCTTAAGGAATTTTGTTTGCTTTCTTTTTCGCTTTTATTTGATGTAGGAATCAGCCGGCCCCCATGTTACTTGTACTCTTCCCTTGCAGGTGAGAAACACTCCATCACCTCGGAATCCTCAAGCACTTCGGCGCCGTGGTATTCAAAGCGGTCGAACGCATACGAGCACCCGGATTCCGCAATAAAAAATGCATTGTTTTCAAGAATAAACCTCACGCGTCCGTTTATGACATATCCAAGCTGGGCCGCATGGTGGTTGTGCAAAGGCACTTTCGCACCTTTCTTCATGTCGAAATGGCAAACCATCGCATCTTCTGTGTATTCAAGCGTTTTTCTGAATATGCCGGGCGGGTTTTCAACCGCCGCCAGATCTTTCTTATTCTTCATTATAAACCTCACAAAAAAACAGGCCGCACCCGCGGCCCGCTTCTAAAATATCAATATGAATCCGCAGTGTTGTCGCAGCCGAGCACATTCACAAGCTTATGCCTGACAACATCCCTAATGAAATTCCTCGCCGGCCCAAGATAATTCCTTGGGTCGAAGTTTTCGGGTTTCAGTGCAAACTGTTCCCTGACGGCGGCTGTCATCGCAAGCCTCAGGTCTGAGTCTATGTTTATTTTGCATACCGCCATTGATGCGGCTTTCCTGAGCATTTCCTCCGGAACGCCTTTGGCTCCCGGCATTTTCCCGCCGTATTTGTTTATCAGGTCGACATATTCGGGTATAACCGATGACGCCCCGTGGAGCACTATCGGGAATCCAGGCATCCTTGTCTGTATTTCCTCAAGTATATCGAACCTGAGCTTTGCCTCTCCCTTGAACTTATATGCGCCGTGGCTTGTGCCGATTGCTATCGCAAGGGAATCGACGCCCGTCCTCGCCACGAATTCCTCGACCTGGTCGGGTTTCGTATAGGATGCATCTTCCGAAGAGACATTGATTTCATCCTCTACCCCGGCAAGCCTGCCGAGTTCCGCTTCAACCACAACGCCTCTTTCATGTGCGTAATCGACCACTCTTTTCGTTTCCTCTATGTTTTTATCAAAGGGATGGTGCGATCCGTCGATCATTACGGATGTAAAGCCCCCGTCGATGCATGACTTGCATGTTTCAAACGTATCGCCGTGGTCGAGATGCACGCATATCGGAAGGTTTGTGTCTTCAATGGCAGCCTCGATCAGCTTCATGAGGTACACATGCTTCGCATATTTTCTGGCTCCCGAAGACACCTGAAGGATGAGAGGCGCATTGACTTCCTTCGCTGCTTCAGTGATTCCCTGGATTATTTCCATATTGTTCACATTGAAAGCGCCGATCGCATAACCGCCCTCGTAAGCTTTCCGGAACATTTCCTTGGTTGTTATAAGTGCCATCAGAGTAACTCCCGTCAAAAATTTTATTTATGTCAATTCTATCAGAAACCTGAGTTTAATCAAGGAAAACAGGTCTTTCGTTTGTTTTTATTTGCCCACCACAGGGTCCCCTATCCTGTGTATCTTCATCATGTTCGTCTTTCCGGAGCTTCCTGTCGGTATGCCTCCGACCAATATGACCATGTCGCAGTCTTTTACAAGATTGCTTTCAACCGCTTTCTCCATTACATTCTCAAAAAGCTGTTTCTCACCGCCTATGAATTCGCTGAGCATGGGCTTTATATTCCATGACATGTTTAGCTGCCTTTGTATTGTCGGATTCATGGTTATGGCGATTATGGGATTGCTCGGTCG
>JAWOIG010000159.1:0-11696 GCA_046484775.1 Clostridia bacterium
CTTTCCTTCACGCCCGCTGCTCTGAAACGAGATTCAGTCCCCGCAGCCAACGCCTTTCACCATCCGGCGTCTCTCTTAAGACATTTGGAACCTACTGCTTTTCATCATCGCAATCTGTTTTTTGTATTATACAACAGCGATGTAAGAAAAGCAACAAAGCCGGCTTTTCAGTGATGACTTGATGCATCGGATAGGTTATACTTATCCGGGATATATTTAAGGGAGATTTTCCGTGACTGACCTTACCACCAACAAGGCCCTGATAAAGAAGATTCTTACGATAGGGCTGCCGATAGCCATTTCGAATTTCGTTGGCACAGCCCTGAATCTTATAGACAATATGATGATCGGGTCCCGGGAGAGGCAGCCATAGCGGCCGTCAGCATTTCGAACCGTATTTTCTTCATAATGATAATCACTCTTTTCGGCGCCTACAGCGGCCTGGGAATATATACCGCCCAGTACTGGGGCAAGAAGGACATCGTCAACATCCGCAAGGTAATGGGCATGGCCTTCACACTGGGCTTTGCGCTTGCCGCATTCTTCACCATAGGCGCAACCGCCTTTCCTTCACAGATAATCGGGATATTCATCAAGGACGCAGAGGTTATTAAGGAAGGCACCAGGTATCTTTCCATTGCCGCGCTTACATACATACCCGTATCGATATCATTTGTTTTTTCATATACATCCAGAAGCGTACACCTGACAAAGTTTCCGATGGCGGCGAGCATCGCCGCGCTGAGCCTCAACACATTCCTGAACTATCTTCTGATAAACGGAAACCTCGGATTTCCGGAACTTGGCGTCAGGGGCGCCGCCATTGCCACCCTTACGGCCAGGATAGTCGAGCTGTTTCTGCTTGTGCTAATAATCTACAAATCAAAAGATCATCCGCTTGCAGGAAAGCTGAAGGAATTCTTCGGCTACAGCCTTGCAATGCTCAAAAAGGTGCTCAAGACTGCCTTTCCCGTCATTATCAATGAATCGGCATGGGTGGTCGGGGTATCAGTATATTTCATCGCCTATGGAATTCTGGGTACGGCCTCAATAGCGGCCGCTCAGGTCTCGCTTACCATCTCGGACCTCATATGGGCTTTCCTCATCGGCATGGGAAATGCGACTTCGGTTCTGATAGGCAATGAAATAGGCGCAGAACGGATAGACAGCGCCTTCAATATCGCCGGAAGGCTGGTCAGGATGGAATTCATCGCCTCAATATTCCTTGGATTGATGTATGTGCTGATCGGCTACAACATTGCCGGCTTCTTCGGGCTAAGCGAGGAAACACTGGCCATGGCATTGAAATGCATATATGTAAACGCCGCATTCATTCCAATCAGAATGCTGGGCTTCGTTTACATAGTCGGCATACTTCGAAGCGGCGGGGATACGAAATTCTGCATGTTCCTGGATATAGGCATGGTTTGGATGATAGGCATTCCGATAGCTTTTATTTCAGTGCTGGTTTTCAAGCTCCCCATCTACTGGGCGATGGTATTGATCAACACCGAGGAAGTTCTGAAAGTCCTTATAGCCGCCAGGCGTTATCGTTCCCGGAGATGGATAAATGTGCTTATAAACTGAATAAGGTCCACATGGCGGGCGCTTGAAACCATGGCCTTGGATCAATCAGCCCATCTTTCTTTCGACGCCCGGCGATTTCCGCGATTATATAATTTTTAGCTATAAGGGTATAATGGAACTATGTGAATCATGATTTCGTCATATCCACATAAGGTGGGAGACAAAAGATGAAAAAGATTTTTTTAAAGGCTGCTATTTATTTAACAGCCATTGCGGTAACAGTGGCTTCTTCGCTTGGCTTTTCGAATGTTTCGGCGGATTCAAACATAAGGCTTGTTGTAAACGGCAATGATATCACCGAGCTTTCAGCCCCGGTCATAGAAAACGACAGGACACTTGTTCCCATTCGTTTTGTAACCGAGGAACTTGGCGCTACGGTAACATGGGACGATGCGAGTCGCACAGTGCTCGTCGAAAAAGACAACCTGAGCATATTCCTCAGAATAGGCAGCTATCTTGTGGACTATAACCATGGCGAGGAATATATGCTCAGCGACGTCGCGCCCATGATCATCAACGACCGCACCTATGTCCCGCTTCGGCTGATCAGCAACGCCTTCGGCACCGGAATCGACTGGATCGATGAGACAAGGACTGTCGTCGTGGATTCATCGAAGACTTCCTCCGTGCAACCTTTTTTTGATGTTTCAATCGTATCCCACAAAAACAAAGACGTCATATCTTCCGAAACACAGGTTAAGATATACGCAGCCCAGAAGTATCTGACCGCTTCGAGTGAAATCCGTATTCTTTTACTCGATCCCTCAACCGCCAAAGGCTTTGTCGTTGCCCGCGGGGCCAACACTGATTCCGTATTTAAATACATACCCAAGCCCGAAGACAATGGTTCCAAAATACTAGTCGCTGCTTTTTACGATGCATCAGGCGGATTCATCGGCGGCGACACTATTGCCGTTGATGTCAAGGTGGTTCCAGAAGTCCTGATAGAAGGAGTTTCGAACCTGGGAGTGATACGGGATAAGGTCACAATCAATGCAAACATCAATTTCCCCGCATACTATGTAAAATATGAAATAGAAAATTCCCAGACCGGAAAAGTACAGACGTTTGACAAGCGGGATCCGGTCGGATCGATCACCTGGACGCCGTCGATGGAGCAGAACGGAGTCAACACCATAAAGGCAACCGCCTATGACTCGTTTGGAAATCCTTATGAAAGCATCCCGCAATCTCTTGTTGCTTCCGTTACAAGGAAGCTGTTCCTTTCGGGTGTTTCATCCGGAATGACCGTCAACAAGCCTGTTTCGCTGATAGCATCCAGGAATTTTGACGTAAGCAAAACCGAATTCCTGATCAAGGATATCAAAACGGGCAGCACTTCAGTGCTCGCGACAATCCCGTACGGCAGCTGGGAATGGTTCCCCGGCCCTAATGATTCCGGGGAAAAGGATTTGTCCGTAAGGGTCACAGACATAACCGGGATGACTCATGTGAGCCCCGTGGTCCGGGTGACCGTGGACGGAAGCCCGAGGATAATTTTCAGGGGAATCGGCCCGAACCAGGTTCTTTCCTCCTCAGCGAATCTATCGATTAAAAGCAACATACAGCCTGAAAGCACAAGATATATATTAACTGATGTCCGAACCGGTGCGGTCCGATATCTGGGACCCGTGTCATCGCCCGCCGCCAATTTCTTATTCACCTCGATAGCGAAGAATGACGGCAGCACCACGATACAGGCTGAATCAACGTATCAAGGAAATACAATTCTCAGTGAGAAAATCAGCTTCACTATATACAATGGCACGATCTACGGACCGAAAGCTATAATAGCCCAGAATAAATTCGTCGAATTCGCCTCGGCATTTGCCGTGGAATCGATGAAAAAGACTGGCATGTCGGCTGCACTGCAGATGGCCCAGGCCATACTTGAGACCGGATGGGGTCAGAGCGTCCCGGTCGACAAGTACACCGGGAAATTCTCGTACAATCTTTTCGGAATAAAGGGAACCGGCACCAATGGGTACGTCGTTTCCAACACCTGGGAGGTATACAACGGGATTACATACCGGATAGACGCTAATTTCAGGGCATATTATGCGGTTGAAGAGGGCTGGGAAGACCACAAGAGCTTTCTCCTGACGCTCTCCAGGTACGCCGGATTCCGCGATGTCATGTACGACGGCATCCTTGGCGCATGGGCGATAAAGCATGCCGGCTATGCCACCGATCCCCAGTACGCCATAAAATTGATACGTTTGATCAGGGAATACAATCTTACCGCCCTTGATCTGACGGGAATCTAAATTTTAACATGAATGTCTTGATTTCATAGGGTTTTATCGTAAATGCAACCTCATGGTCCCCGTGATCCAGTGTTTCAATCCGGTTCTCCATCAGGTCGCATTCGCTTGCATCCGTTAATTCATGCGACGTAACAAGCCTCGCCTCGGTTCTCTGTCCGAAGCACTCGTATAGCCTGATCAATACATCGCCGCTGTCCTCAGCTTGCTTGACCGCCTCAATGACAACATTCTTTCTGTCGATTGATGCAAAAGACATATCCGGTCCGAAGGTATCCTCACCGCCTGAAACGAGAACCGTATGCAGGGGGCAATTAAGCTCATACGCCGCGTCCACCGTTCCGCCTTCCCTGAACCCGCCTGCATGAGGCATTATAGAGTAAACCATTTCGTGCAGTCCCTCGTCGGCGACCGGACTCGGCAAAGTCGCCGATTTCAACAATGTAAGCCTCATGACCGAATCCTTGATGTCGTGGCCATACTTGCAGTCGTTCATAAGGCTGACGCCGAAACCGTCCTCGGATATATCGGCCCATTTGTGCGCGCACACCTCGAACCTTGCGTAATCCCAGCTGGTATTCCAATGGGTAGGCCTCTCGACATTCCCATATTGTATTTCATATGAAGCCTTGGAAGTGTGGATATCCATCGGGAAAGCTGCTTTTAGAAGAATATGGTCATTGTGCCAGTCGATGCGCGTATAGAAGTCAATCCGGCCGCTGAATGAATGCAGGATGACGGTCTGTTCTATCGTTGAATCGAGGAATCTCCTTTTGATCCTTACCCCCGCCGTGACAGGGCCCTCTCCGACAATCTCCACACTTTCGACATCGTTGATCTCCCATTTCTTGTCGTTATAGTATATGTTGATATCCCATGCATCCCAATTGATGGGCTTGTCCTCGAAAGCGATGAGCTGATTGGCCCTTTCGCCTGGTTTTACAAGCTCGCGCCTGTTGTATTTGTCGTATATCGAAACTATATTCATCTCAACATCAAAAATCAGTTTGATGAAATCATTCTCCATTCCATCGGCTCCGGCATAAACACCGCCTTGCACAGGGACATCCTCGACCAGTTTATATATGGAGTATCCCATCGAAGGTACTCTTGCCGGAAATACAAAATGACGCAGACCTTCTTTTTCAATGATCTGGCCCGGTACCATTTCCCCGCCCGGCGACACGGCATGCGTGAAATTCGCTTCGGTCCGGATGCATGCCTCGTCATACCTTTCATGTGAAAGTTGATTGAATACCACGCATTTGTCTTCGCCGGATGCAGCATTCCCGGCTATCAGCGCCAGGGATTCGTCGAGTATTTCATCGAGCGACTCCATGACCGCGGCATACTGCGCCTGTGATTCCTCATATACCTCGGATATGGAGGAGCCCGGAAGTATGTCATGGAACTGATTCAAAAGAACCGTCTCCCAGCAGGCATTTATGCTTTCGCGCGGATATTCAAGGAGCCCGGCGGAGGCCGCCATCTGTGAAAACAACTCGGCGTCCCTTAGAAGGAACTCGCACTTCCTGTTGTACCATTTGTTTTTTCCCACCGATGTGTATGTTCCCCTGTGGTATTCAAGGTAAAGCTCTCCCACCCATTTTGGAAGCCTTGGGTTATCCCTGACCCTTTCATCGAGCTGCTCGAAGAAATCGCGTGATTTCTTCATTTCGAACTTCGGGCATCCGGGGACGCCCATCGCCAGCCTCCTGCCTTCCTCCAGCATTTCCCTTGTTGGACCGCCGCCCCCATCGCCGTAGCCGAACGATATAAGGACATCATCGTTGATTCCCTTGTGATTGTAATTGTCCCATGCGCCTTTCACATGGGCGGTTGAAAGCCTTGCGTTATATGTGGAACCATATGTGCGCACCTTTTGGCGGGTATCCGTCGCGGTTATGAAGTGCGAGAGCACCGTGGATCCGTCCATTCCCTCCCACAGGAATGTTTCATACGGGAACCGATTGTATTCGTTCCAGAATATCTTCGTCGTCATAAAATACTCGATGCCCGATTTCCTAAGTATCTGCGGAAGCGCGGCGCTGTATCCGAATACGTCGGGCAGCCAGAGCACCTTGCATTCGGCATTGAACTCTTCCTTGAAGAATCTCGTTCCGAACATCAGCTGCCTGACGAAGGATTCCCCTCCCGTGATGTTGCAGTCGGCCTCGAGCCACATCCCGCCCTCGGGCTCCCATCTGCCTTCGGCTATGCGTTCCCTTATTTTTTCATATATGTCGGGCCTGTCCTTCTTTACAAAATCATAGAGCTGAGGCTGGCTGGACATGAAAAGATACTCGGGATAGTCCTTCATCAGATTCAGGACAGTCGAAAAGCTCCTTGCCGCCTTCTGCCTTGTCTGGGCAAGCGGCCATAGCCATGCCACATCGATGTGTGTATGGCCTATTCCGCTGACCGTCGCATTCGAATCCCCGCAGAACCCTCCATAGAATTCGGTTTCGAGATAATCGTTGGCTTGTGTGACCGAGGCGTTGAATCCGTCGGAATAAGGTTTCCTCAGGTCAAGCATATTGACGGTTTTTTCGGTGAAACCCAGGATATCCGCAATGGTTTTTTCATCATCGATCCGGTCCGCCGCATCCAGCGGAACCTTCAGGTTGAAATAAAGCCTGTCTATATCCCGGTCCAGCACGGCAATCTTCAGGAACAGCTGCAGGCTTCCCTTCGCCATACCCGGGAAACCATCCAGTGCGAAACTGAATTTTTCACCTTCTGCCGCATAATGGGTAATGACAGGACAAGTATGGTGCTTGTCTATGCCATGCCACGGCTCACCGTTTTGGAACAACAGGAACTGGGGATTCTTCTGGAAATTCCATTTCAAGACCATCCCGGGGCTCCTTTGGTCGGCATTGCCGTATTCGGATGTCTCGACCATCAGCAGAAGGGTCTCGCCATCCAGTTCGGCGGGAACCGTGAATTCAGCGCGGAAAAGATAATTGTCCCTGTCAAGGCCCCAGGCATCCCCCGGTTTGTACGGCTTCATGGAGGGGTCGTCCATCCCGATGCTCTCTTTTCCCTCCGTCCCGCCCTTCATGTACCTGATTTCACTTATATCGATCGTCCTGCGAAAGCGCATCACATCCAGTTCGCCCAGGATCTTTTCACAATGCTTTTGCGGGAAATACATTTCACACCTCTTGCAAACAATATTTTTTATTTATTTATGGCTTTTTCAGACGGAATCCCGGAATGTCCCTTCTTTTCCTCGTCCTTGTAGCCCACGGCTATGATGCTCAGGACCTCGCAGTCGGAATCAAGGCCCATGGCTGATTTAAGATAATCGGATGATGACGTGCTGCTGTCGTACATGCGCCTTCGTATCTGCCCCCAGCAGGATCCCAGACCCAGCATCTCTGCCTCGAGCTGCAGCACTATCGATACGATCGAGCAATCCTCTATCCACACATCCGCTGCATCCGGATAGCCTGCGACAATGAATGCGACCGGGGCCCCGGCCACGAAATCCAGTCCATGGGGCTTGGCTTTTGCAATTTTTTCAAGATCCGCCCTGTCCTTCACGGTCCATATCTTCCAGGGTCTCTTTCCCATGGATGAAGGCGACCTGAGCGCGCATTCGATTATCGCGTCAAGCTTTTCCTTTTCCACGGGCCTGTCCTCGAATTTTCTTATGCTTCTCCGGTTCCTCATCATTTCAAGCATGGCTGACCCTCCTTTCAACTAACCCGACATGGACCTTTCCGTTCCTCGGTCCGTCATATTCGCAAAAGTATATTTTCTGCCATGTGTCCGGCGGCTGCCGGTCTTGCGAAACAATCACACTTACGGAAGCCCGGTCAGGAAGGTTTTCACATAATCCCCCCGGTCCGGATTCGGATAACCTCCATTATCCGACGCCCTTGAATTCGGTATATTCGCCGACATCGAATGATCCGCGGGACCCGGCCCACGGATATCCTTTCTCGGATGGCAGCATTTCGTCATTGTAGCATTCGATAAGCGCTTCCTTCAAACCCTTTACATAAACAAGGGTTGTTTCCAGGCCCGGCTCCTCCAGGGGTTGCCTGACAATGAACTCCTCGGGGAAATCGCTTATGTCGCAATGCTCCGAAACCGCATTAATCGTGATGAGCTGCGGGCATGCTGCCAATATGTCGCAGGGTATTTCGGTTTCACCCCGTATTGCCTTTATCGATGTGAATATCTTCCTCATTTCGTCTTCAAAAGGATTGCCGTATATCTTTTCCACTCCGTCCGCCGTCACTCCGTGTATCAGGCTGTCCTTGGCAAAATCGAATGTGACCTTGCCTCTTTCGAAGCTGAATTCGAACACAGGGTGTATGTTCTCGGGAACGGCATGGCTTGCAAGAAACAGCATGTCGACGCCGCTTACGGTCTTTATCCTTCCCATGAACGTGTCATAATTCTCTATGTCGTTCGCCCTGTATATCTCCGCATTTATCTGTGCGGGATAAGCGCTCCTGCCTGTTTCCTCTCCCAGAAGGAAGAACATGTTGTGAAGGAAATGAGCCGTGGCATTGTTGGCGACGCTGTCGAGAATCCAGTCCCCGTCCTCGTTCTTAATTTTTCCCGCCCAGCTGCTGCGGTGGTAGTACCTTTCGCTCCTCGGCCATTGCACGACCGTCTTGCAGCTCAGGGGCTTGCCGTATACGCCGGCGATCATGTCCCTCTTGAGGCTCAGGATTGGTTCGCAGAACGACCACTGGAATCCCACGGCGACGAATTTCCCCGTCCTGCGGGATGCTTCCTCCATAAGCAGGGCGTCCTGAATGGTGGCGGCAATCGGCTTCTCGCAGAGCACGTTGGAGCCGTTTTCCAGCGCCTGTATGGTCTGGGAAACATGAAGCTGTATCGGCGATGATATTATCACAAGGTCCGCCGTATCATTCTCATAATATTCATCAAGCGAATCATACTGCTTTATATTGTTGTCGATGAGTTCCTGAGGAATCGGGCTTGTCCTTCCCTTGGGATAAATGAACCCCGAAAACTCGAAATCCTCGCCCGGTTTGTTTGCGAACATCGCATCCATGAACACCTTTGCATAACCCCTGATTCCAATCAATACAACTTTCATGCTATTTCACCTTCTCAATAACGTTACTCTTTGCCCTTATGACAGCCCTCAGCGGATGCAGCTCGTCCTCCAGGCTTATTGGCATTTCCTTGCCGTCGATTATTTCATCAAGCATATATTCGAAATAGTCGCGGTTCTCATATTTCAGCTCGAGCGGACCTGCGTCCCTGTCCTTCAGGACCAGCCGTGTCTTCTGCAGTCCGTCCGTGGTTTCGACAAAACCGTCCGTGCCCCATATCCTGAGATGCTCGTTTCCCCATGCTCCTATCGTCCTGTGGTTCAGGTAATTCAGGTTCATCGAGCCGACCGCGCCGTTTTCAAGCGTCATCATGACGCTGGCCGCAGTGCACATTCCCCCGCCTTTGACAGGGTTTGCATGCGAAGTCTCGACCGAATATATCTTATCTATGCGGATGCCCGTCGTATGTTCGATGAAACGCGTTGCATGCACGCCTATCCATCTAATGAGTCCCCCGTCAGTCTCATCGTCCTGGGGCCTGCGGTCATGATACGGATAGGATTTCTGCGCGTAAACCTGGACTATCTCACCCAGGATTCCCGACTTCACGATATCCTTCATCGTCATGAAGGGTTCCTCGAAGCAGGTTCCGGCCATTTCGTGGAAAGAAACGTTGTTTTCCCTTGCCACGGCAATCAGCTCGTCCAGCTTTTCCTCGGTGAAAGCAGCCGGTTTCTCTATGTATATGTGCTTGCCGGCCTTCATGGCCCTCAATGCCTGTTCCTCCTGGTCCTTTCTTATTGGCGAGCACAGCGATATGACATCGATGCTTTCATCCGCTATCATTTCATCTATCGTATCGTAATATTTTACCGATGCGTCCTTCTGTATGGCCTCGGGCAGCAATTCCTTCCTTATTTCAGCGACTGCGCCGCAGCATGCGCGGGCATTGTCCGCCAAAAGCTCGTGTATCTGATGTCCGTTTATCCCGAACAACCCGACCTTGATTTTTCCCATGATCATTCCCCCTGTCTTTATTTGTTTTTATGATATATTAAGGGGCTTGCTTTGACAACAAGAAAACACCCTCATATTATATTTTTAAGCTTTTCATACAGGTTGGCGGCCATCTCTATGTTCCCGTATCCCGATGGATGAAGTCCGTCAAAGCTCAGCATCCTGGGGTCGTTCAGAATGTCGGCGCTGTCCACCATGTGGATGTTCCCGTATTTTTTAGCCAGCCTGTACAGGGTCTCGTCATATTTCACAATGACTGCAGAGGCTTTCTCATGGTCCTCGTCGGGTATGCTCTTCAACAACGGATATACGGTGAGAAGTATTATCGGCGACGCCGGATTCCTTTCCCTCGTCTTCGAAACCAGATGCTCGGCCCTTTTCGCAAATACCCCGGGACTGTAACGGAGCCTCATGTTGCCCCCGAGCTCGTAGAAATAGTAATCCGCCGGTATTCCGCTAAGGAAATCGCCCAGCGAAAACTCGCAGAAGCAGCTGCCGGGCATGCTTTTGTTCATTACCTGTATGCCCAGCTTCTGCGCAAGGATCTGCATATGGGTCAGAACCGACATCGGGCCCGTTCCTGCGCCGAATGTTATCGAGGAACCGTATGCAAGCATTGTTTTCGAGGGTATCTCATCCGGAGCGGGCGGCCTGACGCTTCCGCCCATGCCGTCTATGCCGGCGAACACAGGCGTAAATCTCTTGAGATATGTAATCCTCCAGACCTCGCGGGAGAATCTTTCAGGTCCGACATCGCCGAGCAGCCTGAGCCTGGGATGCCTTTCGAGGCGTATACGCGTTATCCTGTCCTGCGGCAGATAAGCGACGGAATTATGGTAATCGCCGTTGCTGATGCTGACATATCCATCTTTATCATAGGCGCCCAGATGGATATCGACGCAATCCTTCTCCGCTACGAACCTGATTTCAATCTCATTTCCATATGCCTGTGTGACGGCTCCCCTCCTGTCCTCCCCGGTGTCCAGGCCGTCGACGGCCTTCCCGCTGTAACGGTTCAGGACCACGCCGGGTATCCCGTCTTTTTCAATCACCCTATCCGCGTTGAAAAACTCGGCGTCATTGTAAATCATCACATCCCTCCGCTCTTAAGCTTCCTCAGTTTTTTGATTTCATCCCTGTACCTTGCCGCCGCCTCGAACTCAAGGTGCGCAGCTGATTTTTCCATAAGCATCTCAAGTCTTTTTATTTCGGAGCCGATGTTCTTTATATTTCTTGTTCCGTCCGGGCCATATTCAGCCCCTTCCTCCTTGACCACTGTCTCTATCCTGTCCCTGACCTGCTTGATTATGCTTGCGGGTGTAATGTTGTTTAATTGATTGAATTCCATCTGGATTTTGCGCCTTCTCATCGTTTCGTCAATCGCCGCCTCCATGGATTTGGTGATGTTGTCGGCGTACATTATAACCCTGCCCTCCACGTTTCGCGCGGCCCTGCCTATGGTCTGTATCAGTGAACGGGAACTTCTGAGGAAGCCCTCCCTGTCGGCGTCGAGAATCGCAACAAGAGCCACTTCCGGAAGATCGAGACCCTCGCGCAGAAGGTTGATGCCGATCAGCACATCGAACTCGCCCAGCCGAAGGTCACGGAGAATTTCCATTCGTTCAAGGGTATCAATGTCGGAATGCAGGTAGCGTACTCGGATATCAAGGTTCTCCATGTATTCGGTCAGGTTCTCCGACATGCGCTTGGTAAGGGTCGTGACCAGGACCCTGAATCCTTTGGCCACCGTATCCCTTATCTCAGCCACAAAGTCGTCGACCTG
>JAWOIG010000195.1:0-5245 GCA_046484775.1 Clostridia bacterium
AAAACCTGGACATCAAAAACAATGACCCGGCTAGAGATGTCCTGACCCCATGTTATAATGATATTATCAAAAAAACAGGGGGCCCGGGACCTGTATGGGAAAGATCTTGTGCTTTATTGGGCCTGCTATATTCAAAAACTACGGAGGTGCTTCATGGTTGATGAAAAAAATTATAAAAAAGTTGAGATGGACGGGCGGGAGGTATGGAAGATAAAGAACAAGTATTATGAAGAGGAGCTTGCAAAACTTCAGTACGAACTTGTCAAGCTTCAGGAATGGGTGAAAAAAGAAGGACTCAAAGTGGTTGTGATTTTCGAGGGAAGGGATGCCGCCGGAAAAGGCGGCGTAATCAAGAGAATAACGACTCATCTGAATCCCAGGATATGCAGGATAGAGGCGCTTCCGGTGCCGACTGAAAAAGAAACGACGCAGTGGTATTTTCAAAGATATGTCGCAAAGCTTCCTTCGGCAGGCGAAATAGTCCTGTTCGACCGCAGCTGGTATAACCGGGCGGGCGTTGAGAAGGTGATGGGATTCTGTACCAACAATGAGTACATTGAATTCCTGCGTTCGTGCCCGGAATTTGAAAGGTTGCTCGTTCGCTCCGGGATAATACTCATCAAATACTATTTTTCAATATCTGATGAGGAACAGGAAAGAAGGTTCCTGGACAGGGCGAACGAACCCATGAAAAGATGGAAACTGAGTCCGATGGACATTAAGTCCAGGGAAAAATGGGTCGAATACTCCAAGGCTGCGGAAGTTATGTTTGAAAAGACCGACATACCGGAAGCGCCATGGTTCATGGTCAAGGCTGATATAAAGAAGCACGCAAGGCTGAACTGCATCCATCATCTTCTACGGCAAATAAAGTATGAGGATGCGATCGGGGAAAGAATCGAACTCCCTGAAAGACCGGGCTGCATTGATTATGAGACGCCTTCGTATAATGGGTTGGAAATAGTTTGCGAGGTTTACGGCGGGAGCGATTGATATTTTTCATTTTTTTATATTTTTACAATCATTTACTTATTAAGGTTATTTTAAGGTTCCCGGAATATCATTATATAAAAACAAGCGGGGAGTAATGCACATGTATATTTTGGGAAATGCGCTGAGGAATTTGCTTCGCAACAAGGGAAGGAATATCCTGATGGCCGCAATCATATTTGCGATCATAGCCACGACCGTCGTTGCCTTGATAATCAACAATACTTCGGATGCGGTCATAGCAAGCTATAGTGAAAGATTCGCGTCGGAGGTTTCAATAACACCCGATATGCAGAAGCTGAGGGAGGAAGCTCTTGCCGCCGCGGGGTCCACGGAAGGCAGGCTCCAGATGAAACGCCCCGAGATTTCACCCGAGCTGATGCTGGAATTCGCAAAATCGGAAACACTAAGGGAAAGTATCGCATATGCTTCCCTGGGAGCGAATTCCGAAGTCCTCTTGGCCATAGACCAGCCGGAGACGACAGGCGAACCGACGGGTACCGACGGAAAGCAGACAACGGGAATACCCGGAATCTCTACAGCAGGCAATTTCAAGGTACAGGGAGACTACTGGCAGGATTTCATCGACGGCAACAGGGCTTTGGATGACGATGGCATCAGCGTTATGCCGGCCTCCGACGGCGAGTGTCTGGTCAGCGGCGATCTGGCCGAGGCAAACGGAATAGCTGTAGGGGATGTCCTTTCATTTACATCCGTATTTGCGATGCCGATTCCGGCTGATATGGATACTGAAAATTTTGTGGACGGCGGAAACGTTGAAATCAATGGGACCGGGTATACTCTTGCGGCGATGCAGGATGAAACATTTACGGCTTCAAGACAGGTTGATTATGAACTGAAGGTTACCGGAATATACCTGGATCTGACCGACGAGTATTCGAATTCTTATACGCAGGGAAATTCATCGCAAAACAGAAGGAACGAAATACTGACTACGCTCGGCACGCTGCTTGATCTGAGGGAAGCCGATGAAACCGGAATCAATCTAAGCGTCACCTATTATCTGAAGAATCCGGACCTCCTGGGGCAATTCGAGGCGGAGGTAAGGGCATTGGGACTTGACGACATATTCCTGGTATCCACGGATTCGGCTTCATATGAAAAAATTGTTAAGCCGGTCGAGGGATTGAAAAGCATATCCATAACATTCATGATTGTTGTGATTATACTCGGCGCCAGCATCATTCTTTTATTGTCGTCGATTTCAATTCGAGAAAGAAAATACGAGATAGGCGTACTCAGGGCCATGGGTATGAAGAAATCAAGGGTGGCGCTCGGGTTGTGGAGCGAAATCCTCGTTATAACAGCGGTATGCCTGATCCTTGGAATAGGTGCCGGGATGGCTGCCGCACAACCAATTACTGACTCACTGCTGCAGGTTCAGATAGAGGCGGAACAAAATGATGCCTCGGATCAGGCTGTTTTTCAGGGTCCCGGCAGCGGGCTGGGACAAGGCGGCGGAAGGCTCGGAGGGATCATAAGGAATCCCGAAAGCGGTGCAAATGTTCAGCCGCTGTCCGAAATGAAGGTAGCAGTGGGGCTTGATACGATTCTGGAAATCGTTCTGATAGCCTTCGGACTGGCCTCTGCGGCAGGACTTTTCTCAATTAGCAAGATAACGAAATACGAGCCCATAAAGATTCTCATGGAAAGGAATTAGGTGATCGCGATGAATGTACTTGAAATGAAGGATGTAAGATACAGGTATGAGGGAACCGATAAGGATGTCCTGAAAGGAATCAGCATTGAATTAAATGCAGGAAAAGTGTATACGCTCGTAGGCAAGTCGGGATCGGGAAAATCAACCATATTGTCGTTGATTGCAGGACTTGACACATGTTCGCAGGGCGAGATACTGCATGGGGGGAACGACCTGAAGAAAATTGACAGGGACTCCTACAGGGCGCGCGACATTGGAGTCATATTCCAGAGCTTCAATCTGCTGACCAATGCAACGGCTGTCGAGAACATAGTGCTTTCCATGAACATAAGCAAAAACCCCGAAAAAGATAAGAAAGCATTTGCATATGCGCTCTTGGAGAAGCTTGGCATAGACAGGGAAACCGCGGGACGCAGGATATTGAAGCTCTCCGGCGGGGAACAGCAGAGAGTGGGAATAGCCAGGGCCATAGCCAATAATCCGGATATTATAATCGCCGATGAGCCTACGGGCAACCTTGACTCCGCAACTGAAAGCGCTATTCTCGAAATATTTACATCGCTGGCCCATGTCGAGGGCAAATGCGTCGTCATAGCGACCCATTCAAAGGAAGTCACGGCGGTGGCCGATGAAGTCCTTGGCATAAGCGAAGGCATCATGACGTCTGCGACCGCCTGAGCAAAGTCAAATGAATTATCGGCTGTGTGAAGTTATTACCGATTAAAATATAAAGCAGGTTCACGGCGCTGCCGGGGGCTTGCTTTTTTCTTTATGCAACTGAATCAAAGAATGGATTCATATCGATTTTCATAATCCGAATTTCATTGCCGGATGTTTTTGATGGTATACTTGATATGAAATTTACATTGGATAATTTTCATTAGGGAATAACAGGTTATCCGGAATCATGGGGGGTTTTATGAAGAAAGCCATAAGCATATGGTCGTTTGGCAACAGACCGGTGGAATCAAGCATTTTGCTTGCCGCCCGGGCGGGATTCGAAGGAATTGAGCTTGCGCTTGATGAAAAAGGCGAGGTCGGCATGGAAAGCAGTGCTTCGGAGCTGACAAGGATCAGGGACTTTGCCCGCGACACAGGTGTGATGATACACAGCCTGGCGACCGGGCTTTATTGGTCGTATTCACTGACTTCGAATGATATGGATGAACGCAAAAAGGCCTATAGAATTGCTTTGAAACAGCTGGAAACGGCTGATGTTCTGGGAGCGGGCAGCGTGCTGATAGTTCCGGGCGCGGTCGGTGTGGACTTTGCGCCATCCATGGGAATCGTTGATTATGACATTGCATATGAAAGGTCGCTCGAGGCTTTGTCCGGTTTGAAGGACAGGGCCGGCGAGCTCGGGATCAGCATCGGCATAGAAAACGTATGGAACAAATTCCTGCTGTCGCCGCTGGAGTTCCGGGACTTCATAGATAAAATAGGAAGTCCGTTCGTCGGGGCTTATCTTGATGTCGGAAACGTTGTTTACGACGGATATCCGGAGCAATGGATAAAAATACTGGGCAAGAGAATCAAGAAAGTTCATTTCAAGGACTACAGGAGGGGATCCGCCGGACTTTCTGGATTCGTTGACCTCCTTTCGGGCGATGTGGACTGGCCGAAGGTCATGGAGGCTTTCAGGCAAACGGGCTACGACTCATGGGTTACCGCCGAAATGCTGCCGCCGTACACACATCATCCCGATCAGATTATATTCAATACCGCGGCTTCGATGTCGAGAATACTGGGAGGGTCGGAAAATGATTAAAGTCGGATTGATCGGAGCCGGTTTCATGGGCGAAATGCATGCTGCGTGTTATGAGGCATTGCGGGGAAATGAAGTCTTTATAACCGCCGTTGCTGATGTCAGGGAGGAAAAAGCCCTTAAGATAGCCTCGGCGCATGGCGCGGATGTATACGGAACTGGAATCGGACTCATTGAATCGGCTGATGTCGATATCATAGACATATGCCTGCCGACATACCTGCATTCCGCGCATGCCGTCGCCGCGATGGAAAAAGGCAGGGCGGTCTTCATTGAAAAACCCGTATGCCTGGGGATTGAAGAATCGAAACTGATGCTGCGGACACAGAAAAAAACAGGGGCCGGTGTTATGATCGGGCATTGCATCAGGTTCTGGCCTGAATACATGTGGTTGAAGGAGGCGTTTGACTCAGGTACCTATGGCAGGATTGTTTCGGCCGTATTCAGGCGCGTGAGTCCAAAACCCCTTTGGTCATGGGATAACTGGCTGCATAAGGTTGAGTGCAGCGGGTCGGCCGCGCTTGACCTGCATATACACGATTCAGACTTCATAAGGCATCTGCTGGGGGAACCGAAAGAAGTCGAATCAACGGCGGTTCGCGATGATACGGGAGCCATACAGCACATAATCACTTCCTATGAATATCCGGATATGCTTGTATCCGCAGAAGGAGCCTGGGACTACCCTTCCGCTTTCCCGTTCTGCATGGAATACAGGGTGAAGTTTGAAAAGGCGACCGTCGTATACTCTTCCGCAAACACTCCGGCTCTGGTCGTATATACCGCGGATGGAAGGATCCTGGCGCCGG
>JAWOIG010000129.1:0-4499 GCA_046484775.1 Clostridia bacterium
TTTCCCTGTCCTTTACTATTTTTAATATCAGTCGTGTATCCACAATCAAAACTCCTCCTGCGTATTCCAATATCATTAAGTATCAATATATATCATTATATATCAATTTATATCAACACTATATCACCGTTTCAAATCAAATGCAACAAAATAGTCGCCATAACAATCATTCATTAAGCTTGATGTTTTCATTGGGAACTCAAGAAAACATCCGCATTTCTCCAGGACGCCTTGAGCCGCCGCCCCTCTTCAACATATAGAAAAGTTCCTTTGTTTCCCGCCAAACATCACTCCGGGGCCAGGACACCCTGCGCCTTCTTCAACTGCTCCGGTATCATTATGCCCTGAGGGCATTTTGGAATACAGACGCCGCACTCAGTGCACTTGTCGGCTCCCTTTCCTTCATTCATTACCAGATTCCTATACGTCGACTTGTCAAGCCAGTGTTTGTCAAGCATGGCAACCTTGTTGTAGTATCTGAAAACTTCCGGGATTTCAACACCGAAGGGACATGGCATGCAATACCTGCATCCGGTGCATCCCACGGCATGCCTGCTTACGTAAGCAGCCTTTATTCCATGTATCAGTTCCGTTTCCCCTGATGTCATGCAGTCGTATTCAGCTTCATCGAATATGGCAATGTTCTGCTTCAGCTGCTCCATGGTACTGACGCCGCTTAATATGACATCGGCTTCCCTTATGTTGTAAAGCCACCTGAATGCCCACTCAACCAATGATCTTTTTTCAGGAAACCCATCAATCAGCGCATCGATTTCCCCCGGATAATCATTTATCAGATGCCCTCCCCTCAGCGGTTCCATTATGACCGTGGCAAGCCCTCTTTCATGGGCGTATTTCAATCCGTCGAGTCCCGCCTGCTCGAATTCATCCAATATGTTCAACTGGATCTGAGCCATATCCCAGTCATAGCAATCAACTATTTCTTTGAAAAGCGCATTGGTGCCGTGGAAGGAAAATCCCTTATGGAGTATCTTGCCCTTTTCCAGCATCCTGTCAAGGAATGAAAAGAAGTCGTGTTCCACGATCCTCTTGAAATTCTCCGGGTTAAGGCTGTGCATCAGGTAAATGTCCATCCGGTCGGTTTGCAGCCTCTTCAGCTCCTCATCAAGGTATTTCTCAAAATCACCGTGGGATTTTATGTCCCAGACCGGGCTCTTTGTTGCAAGGACAGCCTTGTCGCGGTATCCGTCCTTCAGCGCCATTCCCACCTTGACCTCGTTGCCATCGTATATGTATGCCGTATCCAGGTAACTGATGCCATGATCCAGGGCATACCGGACTATTTCATCCGTCTTTTTCTGCTCTGCAGGGAGCCTCATGCATCCCAGTCCGAACCTTGCGGTTTTTATTCCTGTTTTTCCGAATTCGATTTTTTGCAATTTTATCTCCTTATTATTTCATTAACCTATACGCTGCCGGAATATACAATGCATTATATCCCATAATCGAATACGGACTCGCTTAATTATTCAACCCACAGAGGCAGTTTCTCAACCAACAGCCTTGTCCCGAACTCACATATTTTTACAAGAACCTCGGGCTGTATGACGCTCAGCGTGTCAAAATCCGTATGGTATGCGTCATAAGGACCGGCCTGGATGAATACCGCCTGAATGCCGGCGAATGCAAAAGGTGCATGATCGCTTCTGTCCGTTGTCAGAATCAGCGGCGCATAGCCCATTTGGTTCAATGTTTCCTTTGCCATATCGCGAAAACGGATTGAGCTGCCTTCATCAACAGTATAGAGTTCGAATGAATTACCCACGCCCACCATGTCAAGGTTCAGCATTGCAAGAACAGAATCCTTTTCATCAATCCTCATCCTGTTAACGAAAGTTGTCGAGCCGACCAGTCCGATTTCCTCTGCGCCAAAGGCAATGAACATGACATCGTATGGCAGGGGAATCCTTTGGTCTGACAAAGCCCGTGCCATTTCAATGATCGCCGCTATGCCGGATGCATTGTCATTCGCCGCGGGTGTGTCGACCCCATCGTAATGAGCCCCTACAATGACACGCATTCCCCCGGTGTTTTTCGCCGCTTTATATAAGCCGATGACATTTGAGGAAGTTGAATCTTCCGTGATGCTGTCAACCACAACCCTGATTTCAACCTTATCGCCATCTTTTATCGAATTTTCCAGCATCTCCCCATTTGCATGTGAAATGCTTACCGCAGGAATCGCCGAGAGCTTTGTCAGCGTCGCCGAAACTGCTTCTCCGCCATCCGGATCATAAAAAACCACGGCAGCAGCCCCCATTTCATATGCCCTGGCTGTTTTAATGTAAAAGTATTCGCCTCCGCGCTTCATAAGGGCAATTTTCCCCTCTGCATCCTTGTCCTTGTATTCCTCCGCGGTACCAAAGCCAAGTGAAATCAGCTCCGCCTCAATTCCTCCCGGTGGAGTCGCAGCGCTGTATGTCAGCGCCTTGGCACCTTCGATTTTTTTGCCTGCCTCTGAAATCACATCAACGGAAACACTGTTGCATGTGAAGGATTTTATCGGGAAACTCTGCTCGCTGACCTCAAGCCCCATCTCCCTGAACCGCCCGGCGATATATTCGGCCGCAGCTTTCTCACCTGCGAATCCCGCTATGCGGCCGCCGTCCTCGGCAGATAAAATTTTGATTGTTTCAAGCATCCTCTCCTGTGAAAAATCCGGAACAAAATCATCCCTGCTTATTTTGCTTTTTAATTGCAAAGAGCAGGAAGTGCTTAAAAATAGTGCAGGAACAAGGATAGCCGCAAACAATAATCCAATAATTCTACGTTTCATGACTCCCCTCCTCAGGCATACAATCGAAAACAATACTTTGAATAGACACTTCCATGTGTTTTATTGCCATCACTCGGTTTCATTCGCTGCGTCTTGATTTGATGTAATTTTCTTCGAATGCAAAACTAAAATTGCAGTCAATGGGTACTAATTAGGTCTTGCCGAACAACTAGAATCCCTTGTTATTCGGTATTCCCTAATTATACTACACGAATTTACCAAAAGCCGAAAATCCAATAAAGTCATTCTGAAATTCCTCTTCTTCGTGCCTTGTTGTGCTTCTTGATGATGCTATGACCGGTGTTTCCAAAGGCTTGACATGTCAGGTCATAAGAAGGACAATAGATATATAATCAGCAAAGGAAATGAAATATGAAAAAAATCAATGTTATCATCATCGGAGCCGCAGGAAGGGATTTCCATAATTTCAACATGTATTACAGGGATAATGAAATTTACAATGTGCTGGCTTTTACAGCCGCGCAGATTCCCGACATAGACGGCAGAAAATATCCCGCCGAACTGGCCGGCGAATTATATCCATCGGGTATTCCCATCTATCCTCAGGATAATCTTGAAAAACTGATCAAGGACCTCGATGTTGATGTTTGTTCCTTTTCCTACAGCGACATACCATACAGTTATGTCATGGGCATAAGCGCCCGGGTCAATTCTGCGGGCGCACAGTTCGTTCTGCTCGGTACAAAGGCAACGATGTTGAAAAGTTCCAAGCCGGTGATTGCGGTATGCGCAGTAAGAACCGGCTGCGGCAAAAGCCAGACATCCAGGAAGATATTGGAGATTCTGGTGGAAAAAGGCCTGAAAGTGGTTGCGGTACGTCATCCGATGCCCTATGGCGATCTTTTGAAACAAAAAGTCCAGCGTTTTGCAACAGTCGGTGATTTTGATAAGTACCAATGCACGATTGAAGAGATGGAAGAATACGAGCCGTATGTCGCCAAGGGCAATGTCATATATGCAGGCGTGGATTACGCGGAAATACTAAAACAGGCCGAAAATGATCCCGACGGCTGCGACGTCATCCTGTGGGACGGAGGAAACAATGACTTCCCGTTCTTTGCCTCTAATCTGATGGTCACTGTTGTGGATCCCCACAGACCAGGACATGAATTGTCATATTACCCTGGCGAGGTCAATCTGAGGATTGCCGACGTTGTGGTCATAAACAAAATCGATACGGCCGATTATGCAAATATACAGACGGTAAGAAACAATATTTCAATGGCGAATCCCAGCGCAATAATAATCGAAGCGGTCTCTTCCATAAGGGTTGACGACCCCACGGTTATAAAAGGTAAAAAGGTCCTGGTAATTGAGGACGGCCCTACCCTGACGCACGGCGAAATGAAAATAGGCGCGGGAACGGTTGCCGCAAGGCGCTGCGGCGCTTCCGAGATAATCGACCCAAGGCCATATATCGTCGGGAAATTGAAGGATACTTTTAAAACTTACCCCAATATCGGCGCCTTGCTGCCCGCTATGGGATACGGCGAACAACAGGTCAAGGACCTGGAGGCGACAATCGAAAATGCTCAATGCGATTCAGTCGTAATCGCCACCCCCATTGATTTGAACAGGGTCGTCAATATTTCAAAGCCAAACACCAGGGTACACTACGACCTGCAGGAAATCGGCTCTCCGAACTTTAAGGAAATATTGGCTGATTTTGTTGAGAATAATA
>JAWOIG010000055.1:0-5711 GCA_046484775.1 Clostridia bacterium
ATCTTTGTGGGCGGATCTATCATATTGTTGGGAAATGGCTTGAAAAGACACAATCCCGCAGCTGACTCTTCATAAACCCTAAATAGCTCATCCCTGGAAAGATATCCCGAATACCTGATGTTCGAATCACTCCCGCCTGTGAACTTTGCAGGATTTCCGTGGTCAATCCGTCCTGCGATTTCCAAAAAACAGCGGTTCCCCATTTCCCTTACGGCCGCACACATTGTATCAAGGCCTCTTTCTATCCATATTGTGCCCGAGTAGCACACTTTTCTGCCGGCTGCCCTGACTGCCGGATCGATCCGGATACCCTCGAACTCACCCAGGATGGGAAGGTTTTCCAGTTTGATGATTTTTATGCCGAGATTTTGAAATCTCTCCACGGTCTTGTCTGCAACGGCAATGATCAGGTCCGCATTGCGGACGCTCCGCATTTCAACGATATCCGCAATCCGGGAAACAGGCTTCCTGAGCAAGGGTGGAATCCATTCCTTTTCAAAAATCTGCATCGGAAGATGCTCATGTGAATCATATACGACATTGCTTCCAGCCTTTTTCAACCGTTTTATAAATCTCGACAACTCGCCGTCATGGATATGGTATATGTCAGCATCCTCAGCCAGGGCTGCCTTGATCGTAATCCTGCATCCCGCGGTAAGCCTTCTGGCCTTGTGCCACCCGGCAGGCATGCCGCTTCCCCTGAGAATCACTCCGCCCTCGCTCTCAAGATGTTTGCCAGGAGAGATATAGACGACATCATATCCGGCCGCAGCCAGCGCCTTGCACTCCTTGTGGAATATCCTGATGTCATTTTTCTTATGGACCGTAGATATGTGGCAGACTTTAATTCCCATCGCTCCCCCGTTCAACACCCCTTATGTACATCAGTGTCCTTGCGGCTGCATAACAAAGGTAGTTTCTGTAAAACCTATATAAAATTCGTGGAATCCCGGGCAAAAAGGAATTCTCTTTCCTTAATTTAAACACAAGGAATGGATTTATACAACAATACCTCTTGTCCCTCAGATTCTTCATTACTTTATTCAAATAGGTCTGCGACTGCCTGTAGTATGGAATGCATTCGTCTGCCGGGCATGCGGAAAAGTCGCTCAACATCTTCTTGCCCTTGCCCTTGAACTCAAGGGGAACCGTCTTGAAAAAGTCGACCATCGTGTTGTCCATGAGTGGAAGCCGCCATTCAAAGCCATAATACTCATATGGCTTCAGCGCCATGAAAAGATGGTTGCTGCGGTAAGTGTCATATGCAGCATTATCAAAACTCCCCTGCAAAGCCGGAGCATTGTCATTTTCGGCACCCGGCGCATAATTCTCCAGCCTCCCATGCAGATGGCTGCGAATTTCCCGGTGGTTGTTTCCGTAATAATAAAAATACTTTTCAATAATCTTATCGATGAATCCGGCTTCCGAACAACCTTTATCCTTCAGGAATATGCTTTCCGCTATCGAACCCACATGCCCCGGTATGATTATGCATTCCGACGGATTGAACATGCCGGCAAGCTTCCTTGCCGCAAAAAGATCCGAGAAGTGGGGCGTCGCCTTGTATTGCGACGCATATTCGATATACTTAAGATTTTCGGTGTCCTTGAACAGCCTGGCCCAGCTGCGACGCTCATATGGTATGAAGATATGGTCGAAGCCCAGCGCGGCCGCGGTCCTGCGGGCTATCCTTTCCTCAGTCCCATGCCTGTTGCCATATGTAAAACAAAGCACATTTTCATATCCGCATTGTCTGAGCATCATTGCACTGAACCTTGAGTCCGCTCCTCCGCTCAACGGGATCAGCGCCTTTCGCCCTTCAAGCGACGCAGCCAGCCTGTCCGCAGACTCCCTGAACACAACGCCAAGCTGTTCCATCAGCCTTTCATACCCCGCTTCGTGATCCTCATGAAGAGTAAATAGATGGTATGTTTTCACCACCATTGTACCCGCCGTCATATCGGCAGCAAGATATCGGGATGCGTTCAGGCTGTGGATTCCCTGGAACAGTGTTTCCGTTTTGGAAACAAATCCTGCCAGCAGCCAGTCTTTCCCGGCCTCGGAATTGAAGGCCCGGTTTCCCGATGCAGTTGCCATTGCCTCAATATCATCCCCGATTAGTATTCTGTTCCCGTCCCTGCACTGGAACAACTTGAAAACACCGTATCTATCCACGGCTGAAAGAACAAGGCCGCCTCTATTTATTATGACCGCAAATATACCATTCAATGAAGAAACTCTTTCAAGGAAAGCCTTTTCGTCGCTGATGGTCGAGAAACTTTTTATTAAGGAGTGTCCTGAAATGAAGCAGCCGCCGTCATATGCGTATCCCCTTGCATATATGCCGCCCCCGGAGACCCACGGGACTCCTTTGCCTTTACCTATATATATTGATGCTTCAAGCATTGGTTTTGATTCAACTTTCCTTTTAAATAACATAGGCCAACCTACTTTTCGAAGCGAATCGACCTGATTACATTATATATCATGGCCTGTTAATAATAAAAAATAGATTCAATAATATTTTTTTATTTTTTTAAAAAAAAGGTTTGAATATTTGCCAAATAGGGTAAAAGTTTTTTAATGAGATAAATAATTAAGGAGTGATATCATGAACAAAACCAATACCGACCTGACGAAAATATTTGAGCTTTCGCACACATACAGGGATGTTTTCATACGAAATTTTGAAATCGCATACCCTGCACCGGAAGGCCTCAACAAAACCCACCTGCGTACCCTGATGTACATCAGGTTCGCAAACAATCCCAAGATGTCCGAGATAAGCGGAAACATGGGGCTTGAAAAGGGATCCTTCACGCCTGTCGCCCAGAAACTTCTGGACCTTGGCTATATCAGGAAGGATAAAACAGAAAAGGACAAGAGGAAAAGCATCCTGAACCTGACTGAAAAAGGAAAGCGTTTGACCGACGAATTCGGCAAGGCTCATGAAAAGTACATAAAGGATAAGCTTAATCTCCTCACCGAGGACGAAATCAAATATCTTTTTTCGTCAATGGACACCGTACTTCACATAGTCAAGAAGCTGAGCTAAGCAAATAAGGCAAACAGGCGGTTTCAGTCTCCCGCAAGAACGCGGTGGCGGAAACAGTTCAGGGTATGGTCGTTGACCATGCCTATTGCCTGCATGTAGGCATAAATAATCGTTGAACCGACGAATCCCATTCCTCTTTTTCTCATATCCATGGATATTCGGTCCGACATTTCTGTTTTCACGGGGATTTCCCTCATTGATGCGAAATTATTCTGTATGGTCTTGAAATCAATGAATCTCCACAAATAATTATCAAAGGATCCAAATTCATCCCTGATCCGCAAAACAGTCCTTGCATTCTTTATCGCCGATTCAATCTTCAGCCTGTTCCTGACGATGCCCGGATCGGATATGAGCTCCAGTACTTTGTCATCATCGTAGGATGCCACCTTCTCTATGTCGAACCCGTCGAACGCATATATATAATTTTGTTGCTTTTTCAAAATGGTGAGCCAAGAAAGTCCGGCCTGAGCTCCGTCAAGCACAAGCTTTTGAAACAAAAGCCTGTCATCATGCACGGGAACTCCCCATTCCTTGTCATGGTACTCCAGATATATATCCGGCTGACCGGTCGTCCATCCACACCTTTCGAAAGTTTCCTGCTCTTTCATAAACATCTCCGTAAAACCCCTGGTCATCATCATGATGCAAGCCCTGCTCCATCAAATCTCACCACACGGGCATGACCCCTTTATGAACGGCCAGACCTATCTGTGAAAAATTAAAACGCGCATATCCGCCGTAATCCCGGTTCCTGCAGATTTCTGAAGCCGTCCTTGCCTCTTCGGTTGCCGTGCCAAGTCCGGCGCCTGCGCCTTCATACCACAAATACCTTGTTCCGTTATGCTTGTAAACAGTCCCAAACCAAAGGCCGCCCTCGTCCCATTCTCCCTCCTTGCCGCGCCACAGCACGGGATTGCCCGGATATCTTTTCCAATTGTAAAGATCATTCGATTTCGCAAGGCCAAAAGCCACGGGATAATCGTCAAACCTATCGCCTCCGCCATAAATCATAAAATACTCGCCGTCCTCCTGCCAGATCCTGCAGGTGGAAACGCTGAATTCATCGAAAGCCCCCGGAATCTCCGATGCCCTGAAAATCCTTCTTTCATTTTCAATGTCAAAGTGAATCCCGTCAGTACTCTTTGAGCAAAAGAATTCAAACCGGCCGTTTGCTTTTCTTTGGTAAAACAAGTGCACAACTCCGTCTTTTATAACCACTTCCGGAGCTATTGCCTTTTCGACAATAGCTCCGCCGCTCCATTTTTCAAATGAAAATCCGTCTTCCGACACGGCAAGGCATACCGCGGCGGGGCGCCCTTCGGAATGTCCTGAATAATACAGGAATACCTTGCCATCGATTATAGCGGAGCCGGGATCCAATATATGCCTTGAATCAAAGCACCCTGGTTCAGTCCCAACCCTGATGACAGGGTTTCCGGGGTGAAACTTCCAATTGATTCCATCAAAATCCCCGGGATTAGTCCAGGCTACGCCGATCTGATCATGCAGCTCCTCTCCCTGTCCTCTGAAATACATCAGAATACGCCCCCCGAACTCGAGAATATCCGGGTTCGCCGCATGAATGCTGTGGAATGTCCCCTGCTTCCTGGGTATTGCGGGATTCTCCCTGACTCGTACAAACATAAAAACCTGCCTTTCAATTCATTAATGAACCTGCTATATTTCGTTTTCAGACCCGTCGTGTCAGTTGTTGTGTATCCGCGCCGCAAGATCGTCTCTTCCATAGGAACGAAGAAGCTCCCGCGCCTTCCTGCCGTTGCCCTTCTTGCTGAATTGTATCAATGTCCTTCTGTTCATCATTTCAACGCCGTCCCTGACGGAAGCGATTTCATTCATGTTCCTGGGATCAAAACCGGAATAGTACATGCATGTCGACACTGTGCCGGGAGTAGGATAAAAATCCTGTATCTGGTCAGGAACAAAGCCGCTGTCCATAAGAAATTCCACCAACTCCAGCACATCACCTATCGTTTCCCCGGGATGACCCGAAATGAAGTAAGGAACAAGATACTGTCTCTTCCCAATCTTTTCGTTTATCTGACTGTATTTCGCACTGAATTTCTTATAGACGCTTATGTCTTCCTTACCCATGAGGGCAAGGACGCTCCGGCTTGCGTGCTCTGGGGCAACCTTGAGCTGGCCGCTTATATGGTTGGCGCACAGCTCATTGAAAAAAGCGGGATTTCCGTCGGCGAGAAGATAGTCATACCTGACGCCCGATCTGACGAATACTTTCTTGACTCCTTCTATTCGTCCCGCACTTTTCAATATGTCCAGGTATTCACTGTGATCCAGGTTCAGGTTTTTGCAAATTTCGGGGAAAAGGCACTGCCTGTCCCTGCACATGCCTCTTTTTCCCATGGTCCTGCAGTATGCGTTGCGGAAATTCGCCGTGGGTCCTCCGATATCCGTTATATATCCCTTGAAATCCTTCATCCGGGCAACAATCCCGGCTTCCCTCAGTATTGATTCCTTGCTTCGCTTTTGGACTATCCTGCCCTGATGGAATACTATGGAACAAAAACTGCATCCGCCCGGACATCCCCTGTGGCTCGTTATAGAGAACCTGACTTCTTCGAGAGCCCTGATCCCGCCGTCTTTTTCATACATCGGGTGGTATGTACGCTCATAG
>JAWOIG010000073.1:0-18720 GCA_046484775.1 Clostridia bacterium
GCGCCGTCTGTTTTCAACCCTACCGTATGGTATCTCTCGGCAGATACACTCCTGATATCCGTCCAAAGGGAAACATCGCATTGTCCGTATTCGTCGAATTCATCAGGCTTTCCGGCGACCACAAGGGTGCCATCTTCTTTCAACCCAAAGGAGTTCATGTCACCGGCAAATACTGCAACGATACCGGTCCACGTGGAAACCTCGCACTGGCCGTTTTCGTTGTTGCCGGCAGCAACCACTGTTCCATCCGTTTTTAATCCCAGGGTGTGTTTATATCCAGCCGATATCGTATGGTTTTGTTCCTTGATTTCCAGTTGAGTATGGCCGGCGAGATCCTCAAGCCGGAAGATTATTTCATGCTTCGGGATTTCCCTGTGCAGCTGGCTGTCATTGGTTATGTTTGTGAATGGCTCTTGAATGATATCCGTATAGAAGATGACCTCGTTTTTGGTTGTATCTATGATTGTCATCTTCGTATGCAGTGTATAGGCATTGGCGCCATTTGTGTATTTCCCCGTGGCAACCTCAAAGATATTCAACTGGACAAGGGTATTCAATTCATCCGGCGATTTCGCCTGAAGTACTTCCGGCAGCATAAAGTAAATCGGCGAATATATGTATTCATCATCCGAAGGCTGTTCTGCACCCGGGGTGAAGTTGTTTTGCACGATAAAAATCTTACAGGGTTTCACGGCATCCTTGAAACCTGTGAATTCCCCTCCCATCGCCGCGTATTCATCCACCTTGTCGATCAGACCGCTGATTTGTGATTCTTTCTCAGCGAGTAGCAACTCTTTTTCAGTTTTAATGTCGTTCATTGAGAATTGACATGCATTAGCAGACAAAGCAATGGCTAAAATCAACCCCAGAACAACCATCGCATGGAATATGCTTTTTGGATTTCTTTGTCTACTCATAAAAGTACCCCTTTCCTTAATGTCCCGGCCTTCAAGAATGACATTGATTCAGTATTGTCGGGGTAGATAAGCAAGGCCTTTTCTACCACAAGTAAATCCCTTCCATGCATGTTTGTCAAGATGCGGATTCATGGGCCGGATTCATGAGTTGGATTGTTCGTAAGGGGAAATATCAACCCAATAGTAGCGATGCAAGGAATGGGTAGCCATATCCTTATTTGAAAACTTTGACCGGGTAGCGGGAACTAAATGCACACGGTTTTTCATTTCATCAAGGGGCGGCAAATAACGCGCGGATTATCGCAGTTTCAAGAATAATGGCATCTATCTTGCATGAGATGAGAGAGGGGTAAAGACCGTGCTTTGGTCATGTATCCCTCAGGCCATTGATGTCAATCATGATATTTGATATATACGGGATAATTGTAATGATATAAACTATCAATATGAAAGGCGGAACAAGAAATGATTATCCCTCAAAATCTTTCAGATGCAATTGAAAAGCTATCAAGCGGACATGCATATAGCAAGCTCCTGAAAGATGCGCAGGGCCTAAGTTTGAAATATAGAGAAAACAATGGTGATGGGAAACAATTACTGACGACAAAATCCGAGGCAATCGCATATTCATTGGCAAGAATGCCGGCGACATTTGGCGCAGTCATGGACGTTTTGAAATACACGCTGGAGCTGGTTGACTTCCAGCCAAAAACATTGATTGACGCAGGTGCGGGAACAGGAGCGGTTGCCTGGGCCTGCAATGAACAATTGAATTTGGAATCATATATTTGTCTGGAAAAAGAAAATGCAATGCTGGAAACAGGAAAATCACTGATGCTTGGGAACCCGGGTCTTGACAATAAAACAGAGTGGAGGAAATTTGACTTAATAGTGAACGATTTACCCGACAGAGCGGATATTGTAGTCGCATCTTATGTGCTTAGCGAATTGCATGAAGATGATAGAATCAAAGTCATTGAAAAATTGTGGCATTCAACAGAAAAAGTGTTAGTCATTATTGGTCCCGGTACTCCTCGAAGTTTTGATAATTTACTTATATTGAGAAATCACATGATTAAAACCGGAGCCAAGCTAGTTGGTCCATGCCCGGGTCAATATCCTTGTCCCGTAAGTCAAATTGAAAATGATTGGTGCCATTTTTCCTGCAGGGTGAACAGAAGTAAAATTCACAAACAATTGAAAGGCGGCGAAGCACCATTTGAGGATGAAAAATACATGTACTTTGCCTTTGCAAGGGAGGAACTATGCACCAGGAGAATAAGCTCCAGGATACTAAGGCATCCTTTGATCCAAAGCGGATATATCAAGCTGAATCTTTGCACTAAAGATGGTGTCATGAACAAAACCGTCACAAAAAAAGATAAAGAGGAATATAAGGTTGCACGAAAATCCAAAACCGGGGATAGTTTCGACTAAACCATTTAGTAAAGACGGATAAAATATTAGCCATATATTGACTTTAGGCATAAAATGGGTTAAAATATTATATATGAATAATATATATTTTAATCAACTGACACCCGATAGGGTAATAAAAAACATTTCAAACAGTAGCAGGAAACTCAGAAAGAGGAAGAAGTGGTCCCAGGTTGATTTGGCGGAAAAATCAGGGGTCAGCCTGGGTTCGGTAAAACGATTTGAAGGAACCGGGGAAATATCATTGAAATCCTTGGTAAAAATTGCCATATCCCTTGGCATGGAAAAGGAACTGAACAACTTGTTCACGGATATCCCTCCTAATTCAATCAAGGAGATTATAGATGGAAAGTACTAAACACCTTTCAGTCTTGTTCGGCGGGGAAAAAGTGGGCAAACTTGCAATATATAAACGAAACCTTGCTGCATTTGAATATGAAAGTGAGTGGATTGCGCAAGGGTTTTCTATAAGTCCCTTTTCTCTTCCCCTGGAGAAGAAAGTATACATTCCCCGTTATGACCCTTTTTCAGGGCTTTTCGGTATCTTTTCAGACAGTCTGCCTGATGGATGGGGAAGGCTTCTTGTAGACAGGTACATCAGGAAGAACGGAATAGATCCAAATGGTATTTCAGAGATGGACAGGTTGGCTGTATTGGGTGAAAATGGCATGGGAGCCCTTGAATACAAACCCGGGGTTGATTTTGAAATAAAGGCAATGAAGACTGATATCGATGAATTGGCCAAGGGCAGTATAAAACTTCTTAATTCTGAAGAAACAGAAAGTCTGGATCAACTGTTTTTACTCGGTTCGTCATCGGGTGGCGCCAGACCAAAGGCCCTGATAGAGATAGAAGGTGAAGATTGGATTGTCAAATTCCCATCTGCCTTTGACCGACCGGATACAGGGAAGACAGAGTACGAATATTCATTATGTGCAAAAAAGTGCGGTTTAGAAATGACTGAAACAAGATTACTTGATTCAGAATTATGCAGCGGATATTTTGCTACCAAAAGGTTCGACAGAAAAAAGACATCTGATGGCAGTACTGAGAAAATCCATATGATAAGTGCTTCAGGTATACTTGAAACTTCCCATCGCATACCAAATCTTGACTACATTGACCTGATGAAGCTGACACTTGCACTAACTGATGACTATTCTGAAGCCGAGTCATTGTTCCGGTTGATGTGTTTCAATGTTTTTGCACATAACAGGGATGATCATTCAAGAAATTTCTCTTACCTTTATGACGATAAAACAGACAGTTGGAAACTTTCACCGGCATATGACCTGACATACAGTTTCTCCATGGGGGGAGAACATGCAACTACAATAAACGGCAATGGTAGAAATCCCGGTATGGATGACATACTCGAGGCAGCGAAGATTGTTGGAATAAGTGTACGTAAAGCCAGGGAAACAGCAGAATTTATAAGGCGGACTGTTTTTGAATCCGGAATCCTGAACTCTGCAGAGTAATCCATTATTGAAAGTGGGTAAGTTGGGATGAGACTGATATTTATAGAGGGAGTTTCAGGCGTTGGAAAAACAACGCTGGTTCAGAAGTTAAGCAATAAATTGAATGAGATGGGGTACGCGACAAAATACTATCTCGAATTTGATTTTACGAACCCCGTTGATTTCTATTGCACAGCATATTTCAAAGAAGAAGAGTACAAAAATTTGCTTGTGGATTTTCCCGAGTATTCAGATGATATAAAAAGCAACACAATTATTGCAGGGGATATAAGATTGATCAGATATTATAACGGAGAAATCCCATTATTCACTGAACCTCTGCGAGGCGTACTCCGAAAACATGAATTTTGCCATGAACCAGGAAACCCTGTTCCTTTGCCGGAATATACCAGAGTGTATAAATTGGTTTGGGAAATGCTTGCACAGGAAACAAGCAATCAATTTGATTTTCTGATCTTTGACGGTTCTTTGCTTCATCATCCTATCAATGATTTAATACGTAATTACAAGGCTTTATTCGATCAGGTCGCTAATCATGTCAATTCTCTTGTAGAATCGGTAACTCCGCTTCGTCCTCAGGTTTTTTATTTATCATCAAAAAATATTGCACGGACGCTAAAAAAAGCACATATATGCCGCAAACAAACACCGCCATCAGCCAAACAAATACAGTTTTGGGAAGAACGCAGTCAAATCGATTTGGCTGTGTTGCAACAACTTGCCATACCATATGAAATATATGACATTTCTCATGAAAACTGGGATTCGTATACTGAACAGATGATAAACCGTATATTGGAAACAGACGATGAAAGAACAGCCAGAATATATCCTGTCATATTGAGTGAATATAATCCAGATTGGCCAAAGTGGTATGCAAAAGAAAAAGCAAATCTAGAAACGTTAATCGGTAAAAAGAATATTGTAAGTGTCAACCATTACGGAAGTACATCCGTACCGGGATTGATGGCAAAACCTACCATAGATATTCTGGTTGAAATACATGAATCCACAGATATACAAAAGCTGATTGCTTCTTTGCCATCAGAATACATAGCCTTGGATGAAAAAGCTCTGACCTTACCGATGCCTCCGCCACAACTGCTTCTGCTGAAAGGATATCTGGCCAATGGTTTTGCCCCGAAAGTCTTCCATATACATGTTCGTTATCCAGGGGAATGGGATGAACTGCGGTTCAGGGATTATCTGATGTCTCACCCTGATGCTGTGGCTGAGTATGCCGACTTGAAACACAAGCTGATTCAAGAACATGAACATGACAGGGATGGCTACACAAAGGCGAAAACAGCCTTCATTCATTCTGTAACCGTTAAAGCAAGGAAGAAGAAGGAGGATCAAAATGGAAATTAGAAGATATATAAAAGAAGTGGACGAAGCCAGGCTGATGCAGATGCTCAAAGCTGAGGGTCAGGAGTGGTCCTGTTACTGGGCGGAGGAATTCTCTGGTAAATATGCAGCTGCAGCTGAAAGTTCCTTAACCTATGTTGCATATAAGGGTGATGAAATGTGCGGTTATTCACGCTCTTTGGATGACTGCGGGTTTTATATCTACATCTGCGACCTGCTTGTAAAACCAACATTCAGGGGTATGAGCCTGGGACGTAAACTTATGGAATGTGTCTGTCGGGATTTCCCGGACCAGGTGGTTTATGTTATGTCAGATGTCGATGAATACTATTTGACGCAAGGTTTCAAAAAAGAGGGCTCGATATTTGAAGTGATTTCAAATAAGGCATAGTTTAATTCGCATTAAGTGCTGAAGTTTGATAACATATGGTCATTGACTGTGTCAGGTTAGTTGGATTAATGCATGATCGACAAGGCATGATATTGTGAAGGGAAGCAAATATGAAAAAGGCCGGTAAGTATATTTTCTTCATCTTGTTCGGGGGTTCGCTGTATTTTGTGTTGATTGCCGTACTGGTGGTTTCGGAACGCCAGGCAACCGAGAGTTCAATCAATAATTTTATGGATGCTATATGGTATTCGATAGTTACGGTTTCAACCGTCGGATACGGCGATTACACTCCGGTTACAACAGTGGGAAGAATCGTCGGCTTGTTATTCATTGTATTTGCCATAGCTGTGCTTGGATTGATAATCGGTAAAATGACGAATTTCTTTCAACGGCTGGCAGAAACGAGGAGGTTGGGTATGCTAGGAACTGGTTTTGAGAATCATATAATAATAATGGGCTGGGACAGCTTTTCGGAAAGCGTTGCGGTGCAATTGATAAATGCCGATAAAAAAGTTGCTATTATGACTGATGAAAAGAACGATGTAGATTTGATATATCAGAAATTCAGTTCAAAGGACATATTCGTATATTTTTCCGACCTTAAAAATTACGAGTCCATGGAATTATTGAATCTAAACAAAGCAAAAACCATATTCCTGAACAACGGAAGTGATACTGATAAGCTTATATCAATCCTTAACATCAGAAAGCTATGTCCAACTGTATGTTTTGTGGTGATACTTGATGACTTCAACCTAAGGGAAACGTTCATCAATGCAGGCGTGACCTATGTGTTGTCCAAAAACGAAATTGCTTCAAGGCTCGTTGCAAGCTATATATTCGAACCTGCCGTTGCCGAGTTTACGAAGGATCTGATTACATCCACGAACAATGAGCTGGAATATGACATCCAGCAATATGTTGTTTTGAAGAACAATCCCTATGCAAATAAAGAATATGGTTTTGTTTTCAGGGAGCTTAAGGAAAAGCACAGAATTTTGGCCATAGGTTTGCAGAAAACCAATGAAACGAAATCGCGTTTGCTGAAATGCCCGGCTGATGATGAAATAGTCGAAGCCGGTGACTATCTGATTGTCATTGCAAACGGGACAACGGAGAAAAAAATGCAGAATCTTTTTGACGTTGCAGAGGGGATATAGGGGATAGGGGAGTATGTAAATGCTGAGGTTCTTATCATTTCCATCGCTTCAATGTCGGGACCAAAGCAGATAAATACGACCCGGCTTGTTCTTTGTTCATTGATGGGGAAGTCATGAACGGGATTGTGTATTCAATCACACCTTGCACAGTAAGATTCGGATCAACCCAAGAACCATTCTTATAGCAATAAATGCAGTAATCAGGGTTAACTGTTCCGTCAGAGTTGGTCCCGAGTTCGTTTATTTTGTTCAATGGGTAAGTGCAGCATTGGCATATTCGATTTCTATCTGATCCCAGCAGTTCGTCGATTGACACGCCGAATTCCTTGGAAATGATTTTTAACCCAGTAACCGAGAAGTCTCCTTCCTCAACGTTTCCTTTGCTCACGGATGTGAGTACGTAGGTGGGAGATGAATCGGCTCAACATATCTTCTTATACGCTCATAATATACAATTGACAATGAAAATAAATCCGAAATGAAAAATCATTTTTTATGGTAAAAAAACTGGAATTGGAAGATCATTTCCGATATAATAAGAACAGATGTTCCTAAGGCGTGAGCATGCGCCGGGATAGAACGAATAAACATAAATCTGCACAGGTACAAAACATTGAACAAAGCTTTCAAATTCAGAATATATCCGAATGAAGAACAAAAGATGCTGATAGGCAAGACCTTCGGGTGTGTTCGCTTTGTGTATAACAGAATGCTTGCTCAAAGGATTGAGCACTATGAGAATACCCATGATACATTGAAGAACAGACCTGCCCAGTACAAGAAGGAGTTTCCATGGCTCAAGGAAGTGGACAGTATTGCACTATGTAATGCCCAGCTCAATCTTGACAGGGCATATTCCAACTTTTTCCGGGATAAAAGAATTGGTTTCCCTAATTTCAAATCCAAGAAAAGCAATCATCAGAGTTACACAACTAATCTTGTAAACGGGAACATAGAACTGAAGAACGGATATATAAAGCTTCCCAAACTGAAAGAAGTGAAGATAAAGCAGCACAGGGACATACCTGAGGATTACAGACTCAAATCGGTTACTGTAAGCCGTACACCTACAGGTAAGTACCATGCAAGCATGCTGTATGAGTACGAGTGTCACATAGAACCTTTGGTACCCGAAACATTCCTGGGCCTTGATTACTCAATGAAGGAACTGTTCATATCATCAGAAGGTTATTCAGCTGAATATCCAAGGTATTACAGGCAATCACTTGAAAAACTGAAAAAGGAACAAAGGAAACTGTCAAACTGTAAAAAAGGAAGCAACAACAGGAACAAACAGCGTGTCAGAATAGCGAAGCTTCATGAGAAAGCGGCTGATCAGAGAAAGGACTTCCTGCATAAGTTATCCGGGCAGATAAGCAATGAAGTGACTTCCGACAAAACAAATGAAGGGAAGTCACCGGTGCATTGGGAGCATTACCTAAACAGTTCGGCAGTGACTTACGAAAACAGCATAAAGGTAAGTCATGAGAGAACAGCTTGGAATGCTCTATGCACAAACCGTATACCAGTGGTTTATTTAACCTGAACATGAAGAACATGTCACAAACCATGAAGTTCGGCAGAAGTGTCCATGACAATGGTTTTGGAAGTTTGACCTCAATGCTTGAGTACAAGCTAAGGGAACAAGGAAAACAGCTTGTCAGAGTGAATAAAAGGTTCCCCAGTTCGAAGATGCGCGGCAACTGCGGGAGAGTGAAGAAGCTCCTTCCACTTTCAGAACGTGTATATCATTGTGAGAATTGTGGAATCATACTCGACAGGGACCTGAATGCAAGCTGCAACATACGGGAAGAAGGAAAACGCATGTTACTGCAAGGGCAGCAACATAGAACCGTGGGGCACACGGGGATAGCTTGCTTATGCTGCAGCCGATAGGCTGCTCGAACAAGAAGCCCCCACTTCTACAAGTGGTGGGAGTATGTCACCGTTTCTATGTTAGGCATTGTCTCGCCATTTTCCCAACGAGAAACAGCCTGCCTTGTTACAAACAATCTTTTGGCAATCTCATCCTGTGTCAGTTGATTATTTTTTCGGATTTCCAATAAAACATCTTTAATTTTCATATTTCGGCACCTTTCATTATTAACATTTCCAGTAAATTGTATAATATATAGGAATTTATATAAAGAAACTGGTTGTTGCTTTATACTTTGGTTTATAAAGCACATCAAATGATAAAAATTTTTAACACCCCACCCCGGGGGCAAATGTAAAAATGGCGTCATTAACTAGGGCGACGGTTAGCGGGAGCAGGTCACAGCCATCAAAAGTCCATTAATCAAGAATCAAAAAATCATACCCCAGATAAGTTTCAAATGCTTCGGATAACGCCTCCAGAACATGCCCTTTGGTTACAGAAACATGATGTCTGTATCCCATCCTGCCTATGTCAAGGAGCTTTTCCTGAAGGTCTTCAATTTTTGCCACTCCGGCGCACCCAAAAAAACCATCTTCAATTATATCCTTGGTGAATTCGCCCTCGCCCATGTAGAATATCAGTCTGCCGTTTTCGGTTTTGCATGACATATATGTTATATCATTTGCAGCTATCCTGCCCTCGTTGCAGCCCCAGCCGCACCCAGCTCCGAATGCTTTTTTGAACATTGGATGCTCTGTAATATGACCGGTGCCGGGTATCATGAGGCTTTGGGGGACAGGTCCGCAATGAAATAAGATGCACTTGTCCGGATCGTCGCCGTAATTGTTGTTCCAGTCAAGGCATGTGGCTGAATTTTCAGATGCCAGGGCCAGGGCCCTCATGGGAACGGCATTGCAAACATCAAGTTCGCAGGCGGCTGCCAATCCTCTGTCATTCATTTCCGAAAGAAGGACACAGGGAGAAACCCCGATATGGCGTTCAATTTCATCCCAGCACCGAAATGCAAGACAATCAAGACCGAGTTCATCAACAAAACCATCTATTACCGTTCCGACCCTGGCAAGAAGCGCAAGCTTTTCCTTGGGAGCAGAGGACCAGTCGGTATAGTTTTTCAAGTGTTCCAATTTTGTCTTGTATTTTTCGGAATTTTCATCGACTTTTTTTATTCTGTCAAATACTTCCGATAAATCCACTGTTTCTGTTGTTATATCGTATTTCTGAAGGGTCAGTTCATCAAATCTGACGGTTTTGAATGCCGAGGTCCGCGCTCCGATTGCTCCGACCGTAAATCGTTTCATTCCCTTTACAACCCGGCAGACTGCGGCGAATTTATCTATATGACTTGCAAAAATTTCCGAGGATGGGTGAACGACATGCGGTTCGAATACAGTAAACGGCAGATTATATTGATAAAAAACATCCATTATGGAGAACTTGCCGCAAAATGCGTCGCGTCTATGGGAAAAATCCATTTTGCCGATTTCATCCGGGTAGGCCTGAATCAGAATCGGAACACCGCAGTCTCTTAATGCCTCTGCGGCACCTGTTTCATCACCAAAATTGGGAAGCGACATTATGACCCCGTCATAGCTGCCTTTGTTTTCTTTAAGGAATTTGGCATATATTTTTCCTTCCGCCCGTGTCTCTATGGCTCCGTATCTGGTTGATTCGGGCGGCAGCAATATGGTTTTGTGACCCCTTGCCTCAACTGCGGCTTTTACTTCTTCCCTTGCCGAAGCAATCAATTCACCGGGGAAAAACCCTCTGTTTCCAAAGAACAGTGCAAATATCATTTTATTTCTCCTATGCTTTATTTGAGGATGAAAACAATCTCATGCTTTTGGAAATATCTTCACAAACAAAATCAATTGTATCCATCATTATATTGTGGTAAAAAACTTTATCCTCGGTTTTTTCCAAATTTTCTTTAATAGCCTGGGCTACCGAAACTGCCATACCTGTATAATAGTTGATTTTTCTTATACCTCCTTCGATGGATTTCTTATAGTCTTCAGCACTTAATCCCGAACCTCCGTGCATTACGATAGGTACTCCCATGGTCGCCTTTTCAATCTGAACCAATCTTTCTATATCCAGAACGGGTTTTTTAAAGTAAACGCCATGAACCGTGCCAAAAGCCACGGCAAGTGCATCAACACCTGTTGCTTCAACGAATCGCCTGGCATCCTCGGGGCTTGTATAGAATGATTTGTCATCCACCATGGCATCATCATCAGATCCCTCGTCTTTTCCCGAGACGGGTCTGCTGACATAACCTATTTCTCCCTCTACGTCGCAACCCCTTCCGTGGGCGATCCCGCACACAATCCTGACCAATTCCGCATTTTCTTCAAAAGGCAGTCTTGACGAATCCATCATGACGGCATTGAATCCAAGATTCATCGCTTCAATGCATGTTTCAATATCATAGCCGTGGTCCAGCAGGAGGGCCACCGGTACTTTGGATTTCATTGCCTCGTGCACAATGATATTTGCAGCACTGTTCAGACTCGTATATTTGAAGTGAACGGGTGCATGGGCCAGAATGACAGGTGATTTTTCCTGCTCCGCAGCCTTCAATATTCCTCTGACAAGACCCAGATCATATGCATTATAGCTTCCAACGGCATATTTTCTGTTTTGTGCATCCTTAAGAATTTCTCTCATTGGAACAATAGGCATGGCTATCTCCCTTCTATTTCCTTTATGCCGCCGTATATCTTTTTGTATTTTGAATATTGCTTTTTATAGAAGAGGGCGTTTTCCTCATCGGGGTAGTAGGTATCTTTTATCCTCACAAGCCTTTTCACGCCATCCTCAAGGCTTTTGTAAATTCCACACGCGGTACCGGCCATAATCGCCGCACCAAGGGTGCCGGCTTCTTCTACTTCAAGCGCATCAACAGGTATATTGAAAATATCGGCGCGTAACTGCATCCACATGGGCGACCGGCTTCCACCTCCGCAGGTCGATATTCTGTCAATGGCTATGCCGGATTCAAGAAGAGCGTCAATATTGACCTTCGCTTCATATGCAACGCCCTCCATAATGCCTCTGTAAAGGGAAAAAGCATCTGTATCCGAAGTCAATCCAATTATTGCTCCGGTTGCGTCAGTATCCATATAGGGAGTCGCCGCCCCTTGAAAATGGGGAAGTACCAGCAGGTTTGTCGGGCTTTTTGGAGCCCTCGACTCCAAGGCCTGGTAAATGTTCGAATCGGCAGCATCCCAGCCATTCAGCGCTCCGTTGCCAAATTTTTTGACATACCATCTTAATAGTGCACCTCCCGAATAATTAAAGGCATAGGTGACATAGTGGTCCGGGATCATATAGGGAACGCAGCTGAATCCGGAGTCTGTCATTTTGGAATTCATAACCGGGTTATCAAATAATGGGGTGATGCAATCAACGCTTCCAATTCCGTTTACCGCACTGCCTGCTTTTATGACGCCTGCCCCCAGGGCGGCGCAAATCTGATCATGTCCTCCCAGAATGAGTTTTACATTCTTATCGAGTCCAAGCTCCAGGGCGAGCCCTGGCTTGATTTTCGCGACTGCAGTGCCCGGCTGAACCGGAGCGGGGAAGATACCGGCATCAATATCAGCGGCATCAAGAAGCAGTTCATCGAAAATTTTCTCTTTTATATTGAAAAGGCATGTTCGGGAAGCAAGGGACCAATCTACGAATTTGCTGCCGCTCAACTTAAAAAGAATAAAGTCGGAATATTGAAGAAATGAATCCGTCGCTTTATAAATTTCCGGTTCATTGTCCATAACCCACATGATTTTACTAAACGAGTACATTGGGTGGGGTATGTGCCCGGAGCGGCTTACAATCTTCTCCAGACCCAACTTGTTCAGGAATTTTTGACTTTGTTCCTTTCCCCTGAAATCCGTGTACAAAAGAGAGTTTCTAAGGACATTTCCGTCTTTATCCAGAAAAACACCGGCTTCACCAAATGATGTAATGCACATAGCTTTAATATTTTCGCCGGAATGCCCTTCAACCGCCTGCTTAAGAACATGCAGAACACTTTTCCATACAAGATCCGGATTCAATTCAATATACCCGGAAGGAGTCTTTTCAGGAGAATATTCCATGTAAGAATAGGTGCTGACTTTTCCACTGTCAGCAAACATCGTGCATTTGCACCCGCCGGTGCCTATGTCGAGTCCGGCGACAGCCATATCGACCTCCTAAAAAATGATGATTACACCGAACAGTCCCTTATGTATATATTATCAGCTGATTCAATTATATAAAAGGGCAAATGCTTATTTGCGACCTTTTTTAGCATCTGTTTGATAAGCGGGGACAGGTCCGCTGATTTCTTGTCACCTCGCTTCCATAGAGGCGTTTTCAAACAGTTGCCTTGGGCAACTGTTTGAAAAATTCCGGGTATTCATTTGATTATTTGATTTTGATAAATATGGAAAATGCCTTGTTTTACTTGGTTTTGTGAATCAACCCAGGGACAATCCTCCGGTTTTTCTGCAAATATCAAACAATTGCCCAAGGCAACTGTTTGATATTTGGGTAGCCTGGGGAGGCCGTCAAGGTTGTAATGACAGCCCGCGTCGGTGCTGCTGAGTGGGATATGTACGAGGTATTCATATAGAAGCCAAGGATTTATTTGGCAATAACTAAGCATTATTGACAGTTACCGGCACTAAATATAATATACACTCAAGCTAAATAGCAAAGAATGATTATTTTGATACCCGAAAAATTTATAAAAGTTTCCGAGGTGAATCTTGAAAGAGCATATGGATATTGTTGATTGTTTTGGCGACATGTGTCCGATACCAATGATAAAAATTGAAATTAAACTTAAAACGATGGAACCCGGTGAAGAGTTTATGCTCGTTACCGACCATAGTTGCACGATTACTTCCGTTTTGGAAAAATATTCTCATCAAGTGACAAAGGTCGAAGAGGTTATGCTTGGTGTCTGGGAAGTCAGCTTCAAAAAGTAGTCAGCAGAAACTATTCGGACCGTATTTTTTAAACCAGGTTACAAAATCCTTAACATAACCCGAACAGTTTTTCTTATACATCATGATAATATCAAGATCCAGATTCAACTCCGGCAGGGCAATGATTTTAAACTCTTTTTTATAAAGCTCTTCCTTTACTGAAACATATGGTACAAATGCAGCACCGAAGCTTTTGGCGACCAGTATCTTTGCACTCTCAAAACCCTCTATGCACAGGTTGTGTTTAAGGTGATTTATGTCGTATCCTGCCTTTTTAAAGCTCATGGTCAGCACATTCATGATACAGTTATTTTCTGTATACATGATCAAATTGGATTCCAGCAACTTTTCCAAGGGCATGGAATCGGGAAAATCGGATTCATATTTTGTTATCAGCACTATTCTGTTGATTCCCACCTTTTCAATTGCAAGTTCTTTTTCGTCAATGCAGATGTCTGATACAGAGGCGAATCCAATTTCACATATATCGTTGGCGACGTTGGTGATGATCTCATTGAGAAGATTATTCGTCAGTTCATAATTATGGTTGGGATATACTCCGTTTGCCTGTATGAGCATGCAGGGTAAAATGTAGTCCGCAGTCAGATTACAGGATTGTATTTTTATAACGATATTTGCTTTTTCCGCTTCCGCCAACTCGGTTATCATTTTTTCATGAACGCGTAGTATATTTTTTGCATACTTATATACAACCTCGCCGCTCTTCGTAAGCTCGACGCCTTTATTGCTTCGTATGAGCAATTGTCTTGACAGATCGCTCTCCAGTTTTTGTATCTGTTGGCTTAAGGCGGACTGGGTCAGATGCACTGATTTTGCAACATTGCTTATACTGCGTTCCTGCGCAATTAGAAAAAAATATTTCAGAGATTCGATATTCATGGATTTCACCACATTCTCTTAAAAATGGAAAAGTCAATCTATTTACCGTATTTATGGATTATATCACATTTAGAAATGTATTTTTGATATTAGCAAAACTTATATAGCATAAGCAACATGAGTTAGGGCTTTAAATTGGAGGCATGTTAAAATAATAACATAGATTGTTATATGTTTAACAATCAAAAACAAAATTGGGAGGGTATCATGGCAGAATTAACATTGGATTGTTTGGGCGAGGCTTGTCCGGTGCCACTTATTAAGGCACAAGCGGCAATGGAGAAGATGAAAATCAACGATGTTCTGATCGTTGAAATCGATCACAGTTGTGCAATGAAAAATGTTCCCGACTGGGCGCGCTCAGCAGGACACTCGGTTGAAATCGAGGAAGTCGGCGAAGGCGAATGGAACATTTATATTGAAAAGCTCGTTTAGGGGGGAATTTGAGATGAATGAACCTATTCAACAAAATACGCAAGCATCTGATCAAAAGGTCAAATATCCTTTTCATGAAATTATTTTCAAGAAGGAATGGTCCTATGCCACCGGTGCTGTTCTTCTTTCCGCATTAGCCCTTGTTTTGGTTATAGTAACAGGACATGCGTGGGGTGTTACAGGGCCGTTCACTTTATGGGGGGCAAAGTTCATTTCACTTTTTGGCGTGGATGTTGCAGCGATACCTGCATTCAAGGGTGTTGCTGAATATAATTTCTGGAAAAGCGTACCTTCGATGACCGACTTGGGAATAGTGGCGGGTGCCCTGATAGCCGTACTTCTCGCTGCTCAGTTCAAGATCAAGAAAATAAAGAGTTGGAGAAACATTGCGGCCGCTGTTTTAGGCGGACTGTTCATGGGCATAGGTTCAAGACTGGCATTAGGTTGCAACATCGGGTCCTTCTTTTCCGCATTGCCTGCATTTTCACTCCACGGCTGGGTTTTTCTCGTGGCAATATTCCTGGGAGCCCTTTTAGGAAGCATTCTTCTGAAAAAATACTTTATGGGCGGCGCTTCCAAGAAAAAATCAGCCCGCTCGGCAGTTGCAAGGTTGACGCCGGAACAGCGTAAGCGCAAACGCATGATACAGATTATTATAGGCGTGGTTCTGATTGCCGCATACCTGGTACTGTGTATCTTTATACAGGGTATAAACCCCAAAGGCGCATTCATTCTGATGATTGGCCTTGGGTTTGGTTATGTGCTCCAGCGTTCGCGTTTTTGCTTCACGGCGGCATTCCGTGATCCAAGTCTGACGGGATCGACAAGCCTTACAAAGGCTGTTATCCTGGCGCTCATGCTGTCAAGTGTTGTTTTTGCCGCGCTTCAAATAAAAATAACCGGCTTGGGCCTTGAGACCCTGGCTCTTGGCGATCTTCCAGGCAATATAAAGGCGGTTGGGCTGCATACATTGCTTGGCGGCTTTATTTTCGGTATCGGCGCTGTTGTTGCAGGTGGATGTGCATCAGGAACGCTTATGAGGATGGGTGAAGGTTTTGTACAGCAATGGATCGCAATTGTCTTCTTCGTCATCGGATCAATGATCGGCTCCGCCGTTTTGATTCCTATACAGAAGACATTCCTGTACTCTAAAAATGCATTATATCTGCCTCAGATGCTGGGAGGATGGGTTCCTGCATTGATAGTTCAATTCGGAGTATTGATCGGTCTCTATATTCTTGCCGACTGGTATGGCAAGAAAAAGTCAGGAGAACTGAAATAAATGGATAAAAAAACAGAATTCTACGATGTAGTTGTTATCGGGGGCGGTCCCGGAGGAATGACCGCCGCCCTGTATGCCGGAAGAGCACGGCTTAAAACATTATTGATTGAGAAGTCGCTGATTGGTGGAATGGCTACATATACAAGTGAAATCGAAAATTATCCGGGATTTCCTTTGCCGATAGGCGGCATTGAACTGACCGAACAGATGAACAAGCAGTTCCGCCGCTTCGGTGTGGATGTCAAGCTCACTGATGTCCGTTCGGTAACTGTCGACTGTGATACGAAAATTGTATCAACCTTCAGGACGGATTATATTGCCAAGGCAGTTGTTATTGCCACGGGAAACAAGCCTCGGCTAACGGGCGCCAAAGGGGAGGAACAGTTCCGGAATGACAAGGGTATCTCATTTTGCGCGACATGCGATGCAGCGCGCAATGAAGGCAAGCGCATTCTGGTTGTCGGGTCCGGCGACGCTGCGATTGAAGAGGGCATGTTCCTGACCAAGTTCGCTAAGGAAGTCGTTGTGTCTGTAATTCATAACGAAGGAATTATGGACGCAAACAAGGTTGCACAGGAAAAGGCAATCGCCAACCCGAAGATGAGCTTTATTTGGAATACAGTTGTCGACTCATTTGAAGGCGATGATATGCTAAGGACAGTCAACCTGAAAAACATAAAGAACGGTGAAATCATTCCTGTGGATGTTGATGCTTGTTTCCTGTTCATAGGATATATTCCAAATACCAAGGTTTTTAGCGGCCTGGTTGATATGACGGAACGCGGCTATATCAAGACGAATGAGGACATGGAAACTTCAGTACATGGTATTTTCGCCGCGGGAGATTGCCGTGAAAAAACGCTGAGGCAGGTGGCAACTGCGGTTGGGGATGGAGCCATTGCGGGTTTCATGGCTGAAAAGTATGTTGAAGAAATCGAATACGTAAAAAATGAAATTCTCGGAGCAAAAGAGCTGATTCTGGCTTATATCTACAATGCGGTTGAAGCGGTTGACCGCGAGTTTCTGGAGCGTATTGAAAAAATTACAAATGAATACAAAGGTAAGGTGCTTCTTAGACGTATTGACGTGTATAAGTCGGATCGCATTGCATGCAGATTGTCATACGAAAAAACGCCTTCCATCGTTTTTTTGAAAAAAGGTGAAGCTGTAGAAAATATCACGGACCTGTCTGCCGTCGAGAAAACAATAAGGGAGACAATAGAGAAGCATTTATCGACACCGGAATAAACAGTTGGGTTATATAACTTCGAATTTTTAGCAGGGGCTTTTCATTGAAAAGTCCCTGTATTTTTTAGGAACTTCCAGGGACAGGTCCGCCGATTTCTTGTCCCATAGAGGCGTTTTCAAACAGTTGCCCAAGGCAACTGTTTGACGAATTCCGGGTATTCATTTGATTATTTGATTTTGATAAATATGGAAAAGGCATTGTTTTCCTTGGTTTTTTGAATCAACCCAGGGATAATTCCCCGGATTTTCTGTAATTATCAAACAGTTGCCCAAGGCAACTGTTTGATAATTTGGAGGAGTAGGGACAGGTCCGGTCGAAGGGGACAGGTCCAGCCATGACTGCAAATTGAAAGCTCACACTGTTGATTTGTTTGAAAATAAGGGAAAAATATAAAGGAATCCGAGGCCGGATTTGATAATGACCAGGGAAGGGGACTACCATGAAAAACAAAATCATAATAAATGATAAAATGCAAAAGGGCAGCTATTATCTGACAGAACCCGTCGGCGAGAATTTTCATCCTGATTTCAAACCCCAGCTGACTCCGAAGGAAATGCTTGAGCTTGGTGTATTCGGCGGCAAATACATGAATGATTGCAAGGACGAGTTCCCTCCTGAGTGGTTTGAAAACGCGAAGCTGTCTCCATCAAAAAAAGACATCAGCCTGAACTATTACGGAGTCGATGCCTCGCTGCCTTTGGATGAATGGAAGAAAAAGGGTTGGATCAATCCCGTCGATCCCAGGGGCTGGTTCCAGTGGTACTGCCGCTACTACTATGGCAGAAGGATTCCGTCCGAGGACATCCGGCAGATCAAAAGGTGGAAGGCAATGCAAAGGCATGTGGGCGCCATACGAAGCAACTGCATACCCCAGGATTTGACCTGCCGCAGAAAACAGCGCCAGGCGTTGCTTCACTGGGCTTATGACAGCAGGCTTATTTAGCTTTCACAGAAAAAATAATTATATGAATATCCTGAGGCATGGGTCCGGATCAATAGCAATAAAGCAAGTGCCATAGTACAGTAGAGGACAGGTCCGGAGCCAGCCTGCAGATGATATACCATGGAATTGAATGACCGTTTTTTGACGATTGACGAAAAGTAATCCAAACGATAACATGATAATTAAGATTACAATATTTTTTCTGGAGGTAACCATGAGAAAATACTTTTTTTGTTTTCTTTCGCTCATTATATTATTAGCAGGCTGCAGAAATAATTCGG
>JAWOIG010000108.1:0-3093 GCA_046484775.1 Clostridia bacterium
CGCGGCGGTCATACCCATATTTGTAAAGAAACTCATGAATGGCGAGGCGTCCGTCATAAACGGCGACGGCGAGCAATCGAGGGATTTCACATATATAAAGAATGTGATACAGGCCAATTTCCTGGCGTGCCTTGCAGGAAGGGAGGCCTTAGGGGAGGTGTTCAACATAGCCTTCCACGACAGGGCGACGATAAATGAGGTGTATCATAAGCTGTGTGCGCTGCTCGGGAAGAAAATTGATCCGGTTTACGGTCCCGGCCGGCTCGGCGATGTAAGGCACTCGTACGCTGACATCGAAAAGGCGGTCAGGGTGCTCGGATACAAGCCCGAATATTCTCTGGACGACGGATTGAAGGAGGCGATAGGATGGTACAGGGACAACCTGTAGTTTGAATGAGTAAAAAGACGGGAACCCGGCGATACATAACGGATAAATTGAGCAGCACAACCGCCGGCAGCCGTTGGGATATCGTAAAAAAGCACAGAGAAACCGACGGCATCCGCCAAGGAGTTTGGATAAAAAAACACCGAAGCCAACAGCAAATATAAAGAGGATAGATATGGAAATCGAAAACAAGCAGAACAGCAGGATTTATCTGGCGTCGCCGCACATGTCGTGTTATGTGCAGGAATATATCAATGAAGCCTTCCGTACGAATCTCATTGCGCCGCTCGGGACAAATGTAGACGGCTTTGAAAAGGAGATGTGCGATTATACGGGAGCGAAGAATGCCGTGGCATTATCATCTGGAACAGCCGCCATACATCTCGGGTTGAAGTATCTTGGAGTGGGTAAGCAGGACCCTGTGATATGCCCGTCGCTAACATTCTCGGCTTCGGCGAATCCCATTATGTATCTGGACGCTGAACCTGTTTTCGTGGACTGTGATTATACATCATGGAACATGGACCCCGATGCGCTGGAAACAGCATTGGAAAGATATCCCGGCACGAAAGCAATCATCGGGGTCAATCTATACGGCCAGTCATCGGATTACGATGCTATATGCGAAATTGCCTCAGCCCGGGGAATTCCGATACTTGAGGATGCCGCAGAAAGCCTTGGCGCTACATACAAAGGAAAGCAAACCGGACTTCTGGGCGACATAGGCATATATTCTTTCAACGGAAACAAGATAATAACAACTTCAGGGGGAGGAATGCTTGTCGCTGAAGAAAAGGCGGTTGCCGATAAAATCAGGTTCTGGTCAACCCAGTCAAGGGAAAACTATCCGTACTACCAGCACGAGGAGATCGGATACAACTACCGAATGAGCAATATAACGGCCGGGATAGGCAGGGGCCAGCTGAAGGTCCTTGCTCTAAGAGTATCGCAGAAGAAGCATATATATGAATATTATAAGGAAGCTTTCAGTGATATTGACGAGATTGGATTGATGCCTGTCGCCGAATTCGGGGAGCCCAACTTCTGGCTTTCATGCATACTGCTGCATGAGGATTCAAGAATCACTCCAAATGAAATCATCGATGTGCTCGAGGTTGAAAACATTGAGGCCAGGCGCATATGGAAACCAATGCACCTGCAGCCTGTTTTTGGAAGTTATGCTTTCATATCCGTGAAGGCCGGCGAACCGGTCTGCGAGGATATTTTCAAAAGGGGCGTCTGTCTGCCTTCCGACACCAAGCTGAGCGGCGAAGACCTGGGAAGGATAGCGGGAATAATCAGAAAGCTGTTTGGGAAATAAAATGATCTATGATAAATTCTTAAAGCGGCTGCTGGATATAGTATTCTCTTTGCTGTCTATCATTATACTGAGCCCGGCAATACTATTAATTTCAATTATTGTTCGTATAAAGCTTGGGAAACCTGTTGTATTTTTACAGGGAAGGCCGGGACGGGATGAGCGTATTTTTACAATCTACAAGTTCAGGACCATGACCAATATAACGGATGAGGAAGGCAGGCTGCTTTCGCCTGAAGAAAGGCTGACCCGGGTCGGAGCATTTCTAAGAACTTTCGGTCTTGATGAACTGCCCGAGTTATGGAATATTCTTAAGGGCGACATGTCGTTCATAGGGCCGCGGCCGCTGATGGAAAGGTATCTGCCGCTTTATACCCCGAGGCAGAGAAAGCGGCATTCGGTACGTCCCGGACTGACAGGTCTGGCGCAGGCCAAAGGAAGAAATGCCGTCGGATGGCAGGAAAGATTTGAGCTGGATCTTGAGTATATAGAGCGGATGTCCTTCGGAATGGATCTGAGGATACTGCTTATGACAATAAGAATGATCATATCGGGATATGGCAATGGGCCTGAAGGACCTTCCGTCATGGAACCGTTCGAAGGATGTCCCGATAAACCGAAAAAGGGAATTCAGCAGGGAAACCAATGAAGGATTTGAAAAAGGAAACCATGATATGAAGACTGTTTTTATTACCGCCGCGGGAGGGGAAATCGCAAATCCCGTTATCAAGGCGCTCAGAATGATGGAAGAGGATGTAAGGATAATCGGGGCAGACGCATCGCCATACAGCTGTGGATTGTATCGCGTTGAAAAAGCTTTTCTTGTTCCCAGGGTTTCTGATGCCGGGAATTACAAAAAGGCGGTCGTCGGGATTATACAGAAAGAGAAAGTCGATCTGTTGATTCCGGGTTCGGATACGGAGCTGCCTTTGCTGTCTATGATGAATGACAATGGCGAGCTGCCATGCAAGGCTGTCGTGGCTTCCCATGAGGCTGTAATCAAGACCTATAATAAATTGGAAACATATGAATTCTTTAAAGTGCACGGGCTGCCTTTCGCGACAACGGTTAAAAGGGAAGGACTCGATGGACTGATTGAAGAATACGGTTTTCCTATCATAGCCAAGCCCGGATCTGGCTCTGGTTCGATAGGAATAAAGGTTTTTTTCAGCAGGCGGGAGCTTGAGGATGCCGACTTGCCGGACAGCTACATATATCAGGAATTGGTTACCGGAATAGATAAGGGAAGCCTTGGAAGGAATGAAGTGGTCGCAAACGGAAGCCCTGTCCAGCGGGATGAAATTTCAACACAGCTGTACATAAGCAAGAAAGGCCGTGTGCTTGGCATATTCACAAGCATCAACAACCTTAAGAACGGAATGCCGGTGTT
>JAWOIG010000001.1:0-5806 GCA_046484775.1 Clostridia bacterium
CAATCGGACAGGGCACTTTGCAAGTGACACCACTGCAAGTGGCGACTTTCATCGCCGCGCTGGGCAACGGCGGCACGCTCTATCAACCGCAATTGGTGGAACAATACACGGATGTCAACGGCAATCCGGCCAGCACCTTTACGCCAATCGTCAACGGTCAGCTGCCGATCTCTGATGATACGCTGAATTCGATCACCGAAGCCATGCGCTGGGTGACCGGGCAGCCGCGCGGCACCGCCTGGGGCACCTTTAGCACCCTGCGCTACCCGGTGTATGCCAAAACCGGCACCGCGCAAACTTCCGTCTGCCCCCCTTGCCCGACTCCAGCGGAAGATATTTGATTATACATTTCCCCATGCCCTGTATATTAAGCTTTATATTCAATCCTTTTTCAAGTTCATCGGCCTTGCCCCTGAGCTTTGTCTTCAGGTCCACAACCGTTTCAAAATTCGCTTCCAGCATATAGACATTGTCATCGAAGCTCACAAGCGCCGTCGAGGCGTTTTCCGTAAGCTTGATTTTTGCCAGAAAATCAAACATTGCCCTTTTATCGAAATTGACCGCAAGATATACCGGCGTCCGGATTTCCTGGTTGAGATAGTCAAGACGGTACATCATCGATATATAGCTCCTGCCTTCCATCTCCGAGTAATAATCCTTCCAGAGTCCGCTCATGTCCCATCCGGTGTTTACATGCGCCCAGGCCACTGCTTCCGGGTCATTGGTCTTGCTTGTCGAATTATCTGAATTTATCAATGTCTTTCGGCTTTCATAATAGAGGTATATGCTGTCTATCTCCTCATTTGCGCCCGACAGGTATGAAACCAGGCCCAGTACAGAATCCTTGATTTCACTCAGCGATTTATATGAATCCGATTCCGCGATATATGGACTGGCGAGCGTAACGACCTCCGGGTTAACCGCTATCTCGCCCGCTATATTCCTGCTCTTGTTCGTTCTCAGTTCGATATATTCGTTGGAAAGAGCCGACATGTTTTCAAGCGTCTTTTCCAGCCTGTCCTCGATAAGATTCATGGAGTAGCTGTTGTTGAGCAATATAACGATGAACAGCACAACAACTCCTGCCGATACGGTCGCCAGCATTTTCGCCTTGAGTGTTTTCAATCCCGGTGAAAAGATTTTCTTCATTTCACTCCGCTCTTATTAATTCCATAATCGGCTCAGCCTATGCTTCTTACCATTGCAATGGCTTCCTCTGCATCGGCCGCGGCCGCGGCGTCATACCATATCACACTTTTTTTATCGGCAAGAAATTCAAGGTTGTCCCTGATTTCTTCAAGATTCGCACTCACCACAACCGTCATCCCAGCCAGTTCCGATTCCAGTTTCCTGTATATCGTCATCGACCTTTCTGCATTTGGGTCGTTGGATATTTCAACATAATCAAGATTGTCTATCTTTATGATTTCCGGAATGTTATGTACTCCGACCGAATGCGTATGCATAAAGACATGATCGTAACCGCTTGTAATCTTATTTGTATAGGGAAGTGCGAATTCCCTGAACTGCTCGGGTGATATCATGACCGAGGCATCCTCCGAGAGATGTCCCGTAGAGTTCCCGGGAAGCCATATGTCGAATCCGGTTATAACTCCGTCCATATATTTCCCGGCGGCCTCCGCCTGCTTTTCAAGGGTGAATCTGGCCGCTCCGGCGCAGAAATCCAAAAATTCATGAAGTTCTTCCGGATATTCGTAGAAATCGTAGAACATTTCGTTTCCCCTGGCTATGTTTGCGATATCCATTGCACCTTCGGCTCCCCTGAGCTTGACCGCATACCTGCCTTGCGCTTTTTCACGGAGATACAGGATGCCGTCGACAACAAGCCTCAGCCAGATGTTGTTCTCGTCGAGGGTTGCCTTGCCGCGGTCGCTCCAGTCTATTATAAACGGGTGGTGCCAGCTGGTCTGGTCCCCGAAATCGGCTTCGCCTCCTATGAACGCGGTATGTTCAGCGATTCCGTACCAGGATGAAATCGCCGGTATCATGTCATCATCAAGATCCTTTCTTTTATCCCAGTATTCAAGAAACAATCCAAGGCGATAATCCAGGTATCCCTTCATGTTCCCGGGCAATCCAAATGAACTCAGGGGTCTTTGCACAGCGCTGAATTCGCCTATCGACTTGATCTGAATGAGCGCTCCCCTGTCTGCGAGGGCAAATTTCGAAATCCGTTCATTTGTTCTTTCAATCCCGTTTTTAATCATAAATGTCTTTCCCCCAGTTTTTTTCGTTTTAAGTATACAACAAATTGCCTGACGGCAACAATCTGAAGCACCGCCGACAGCATGAACACTATCTGATAACCGTTTATGGGAAATCCAAGGAGCCTTATGTCAACCGGGGTTATAAGTCCAACCATCCATCCGGCCAGATTAGGCGCGATGAATGAGAATATCCCAATCGCCGCGGCCCTGAATCCAAAGTACAGCATCCTGTCCTCATCTGGACTAAGCTCGAAATTCAGGTTGAAAACCGTTATGTTGGCGCCTATCATGAATATTCCGGTCGATATTATTGCCAACGGATACAGGAACACGGTGTCTGGGTTGATGAACGCCCACGTCATGTTCGCCGCCGCAAAGGCATAGCCTGAAAAGGCAAGTATGTTTCTCCAACCCTTCCTGTCCCCGGTTCCTCCCCACACGCCCGCCATGAAGATCTTCAATATGGCAATCGAACTTCCGAGAATTGCTATATATGTATAATCAAGGGCAAGGACCGTCTTGCTGTAATAAGTGTAGTACGGGGTTGCAAGGCTTCTTGCAAACATCCACGCGAGCGAGAAAAGTATGAAGGCTCTGTAGGGACCGTTTTTCATCGGCATCCTGATCAATTTTGCAAAACTCCTGGGGTTTTCTCCTTCAAGCCCCTCCGTGCAGTCGTCTATCGCTGAATACATTATGAGCTCGAGGAAGACAAAAACAAACGTAACCCCGAGGATTGCCAGATATATCATGTAGCTTCTGTCATATGCGTCAAGTATCCGGCCCAGCGTCAATGATATGACTATGTAGGATGCGTTTCCTATCAGGTTGCGTTTTGAGAAATGCCTTCCCTTTATTTCCGGCGGGACGAACATGTTGTTCCAGTCCAGGTCCCCGCTTCCCGACAACGCCCGGAACATGTGCCCGAAGAAAAAGCATGCGGCAATTACGCCAAACTGCATCTCGCCCGTAACCAGCCTGGGAACGGCAATGATGAAGTAGAGAAAAAGATACTTTGACGCCCGCAGTGCAATCAGGACCTTTTTCCTGCTCCTGAACTTCCTGTATACGAGAATCGAGAATACCTGGATGATATTAGTGAGGTTTGGGAGTGCCGCCAGAAAGCCTATCTGGGGAGCTGCCATGCCAAGGTAAACCAAATAACTGGTCATGAATATGCCGCCGACATCGAACATGCTGGTTGAAAACGACATGCCGATCGCGCTTACAATAAAGAATTTCCTGAATTTTGCCGCCTTGCGGGAATATCTTGGGTCCTTCACTTCGTGCTCCGTTTTTACATACTATATTACATATTCCGACAGGCGGCAATGCGGCCGGGAGTCGATTCACCCGGATTTTCCATGTTCAATGCATTTATTCGAGCATGACTCCGCCATGGGTGAAATTCATGATGACCATGATGCCCCGGCGGCTTTTTGTAAAAACCCTATAGTGAGAATAATCCCAGATACCACGCAATCATACCAGGCGCATAATTTGCGGCCGTAAGGATTCCAAGACACAGGAACGGACCGAATGGAATCAGATCCTTCCTTTTTCTGATTCTAAAAGCAATGAGGACAAGGCTGACGACTGCACCCGTTATGCTTCCTAAGAACATCGCCAGCAGAACACCCTTCCAGCCCAGGAACAATCCTGCCGCGGCCATGAGCTTGATGTCTCCTCCGCCCATTCCCCCCTTTGATATTACGGCTATCAGATACAGGGGTATGCTTGCCGCAAAGAAACCGATGACCGGGTCCCAGATGCTTATTTCACTGATGAACATCCCGGGCAAAACCAGGCGGGCAACTGAATAGAGCGCGCCGATAATAATCAGGGAAAGCACTGTTCCATTTGGAATTATCATCGTTTTGTAATCTATGCCGGCTATGACGACCAGCACGGTCGCTATCAGGAAGACGAACAATGTATCAAGGGTGAACCCGAAGTTTAGGTATATAAGGGCAAAAAGAAAACCCGTGAGCATTTCGATCAACGGATACTGAAACGATATTCCCGTCTTGCATGAGCGGCATTTTCCTCCCAGCATGAGATAAGAAACCAACGGGATATTATCATGCCATCTCAGGCGATATCCGCATGCCAGGCATGCCGATGGCGGGAACCAAAGCGATTTCTTCTCAGGTACCCTGTATATGCATACATTGGCAAAGCTTCCGAATACCATTCCGAAAAGGAATGAAAACACCAGCAAAAACACATTCAACATACAAGCTCCTAACTGAAACAAACCGAAACGTGGTCTGATACTCCGGCAATAACGGTATTATATCAAATGTCCGGCGCCCAATCTATTATTTACCGATAGTTTTTGATATAATATCCATAACGATACGGGGGTGAAATTGTGAATATAGAAAAATTTCTGGTTGAAGCCGCGGAAAAGAATGCAAGCGATGTTCATATTACCGTCGGAATTCCTCCCACGATGCGTCTTTACGGAAGGCTGATGCCCATGACTGACACCATTGTCACCAAGGAGCATTGCGAGGAGATATTCAGTCAAATCCTTACTGATGGACAAAAGAACTACTTGAAGAGCCACGGCGAGTTCGACCTTGCCCTGACTGCGGGAGGCAACAGGTTCAGGCTGAATGTATATAAGGTCGGTGAAACCTACAGCTTTGCCTTCAGGTACCTGAACGACAGAATGCTCTCATTCGAGGCGCTGGGACTTCCAAGGACGATTCGTTCGCTTTGCCAGCTGAACTCAGGCCTTATACTTGTGACAGGCCCCACGGGAATGGGCAAGACGACGACCCTTTCGTCAATGATCGACTGGATGAACAACAACAGGGACGCTCATATCGTCACCCTCGAGGATCCGATCGAGTACATCCATCATCACAACAAATGCATCATCAACCAACGCGAAATCGGCTCGGACTCGAATTCCTTCGTAGAAGGATTGCGATCCGCCCTGAGGCAGGATCCTGATATTATTTTCGTCGGCGAGATGAGGGACCTCGAAAGCATATCAATCGCCCTGACCGCGGCCGAGACAGGACATCTTGTCCTCAGCACCCTGCATACCATAGGCGCCGCAAAGACCATCGACAGAATAATAGACGTGTTCCCTCCTCACCAGCAGGCGCAGGTGAAGACGCAGCTTTCAATTGTTCTCAATGCAATAATATCCCAGCAGCTTCTGCCCAGCACCGACGGCACAAGGGTTCTGGCTTACGAGGTGATGCAGAGCACACCTGCCATCCGGACACTGATCAGGGAAGGCAAGGCATTCCAGATTCCCAATATAATAAGGACAAACAGCAAGGACGGTATGATTACGATGGACAAGCACCTGCTGACATTGCATAAACGCGGAAAGATTTCAAAAGCCACCGTAATAACCCACTGCATAGAAAGGGAAGACATCCTGCAGTACTTCGGGGAATAATGCATTAAAAAAGGACTGTTATCTGAGACAGTCCTTTTTAGTGTCTGTTTTTAATTGATATCATGGTGTTGCGACCACTAAATCTATTGTGTACTCCCATGCGATGCTTTCGTTTGTGCTCATTTTTGCACCAAACTTAATGCTTCCGGGAAGA
>JAWOIG010000032.1:0-9153 GCA_046484775.1 Clostridia bacterium
GAAAAAGTACAGCCTGTTGCCGATGCCGGTCAGATAGTCGGTTCTCAGAAGCTTCATGACCCTGTCGTTGACCTGTTCGATTTCCCTGTTCTTGCGTGAGAGTTCCCTTGATACGGCGGCTAGCTCCATATTGACTATGGATATCTTTTCAATAATATCCTTTTCATTGATGTTTCCTGGATTAAGGCAAAGGAGTGTTTCACCGCCGCCTTCGACCGAATATCCGTCGTATTGGCGCTCATTGCCCGGCCTCAGGCATTCTCCGTGGAATTCCCGGATTGTGAAATCTTCACTGACCATTGCATCCGCAGTCGTTTCCGGCTTCAACACTTCCATTATTCCCATACCGATGGGCTTTTCCAAAAAACCCATGGCTTCCCTGAAACTTTCATTGCACATGATAATCACGCCATCGGCGCCGTACAGGACAACTGGCGAGTGCAGCATTGAATCTATATAAAAATCAAAAAGTTCACATTTCATGCCCGAAACCTTCGTTCCACCATTCTTCGCAGACTTTCAATGCACCATAGGCGTCATCCGCTACGAAATCGACCATTCCGGCGAGGTTTTCCTTGTCGACAAATGCAAAGGCGTTGCCTCCGACGATTATTTTCATATTGTCCAGTTCTTCGACAAGCCGGATATCCCTGACCGCATCGATTATCTTGTCAATGTTATAGGACATTGACACGGACAGCCCGAGCACGGCGGGGTTCTCGGCGATCAGAAGCTTGATTAGTTCTGCGGATGGCATGTTCGAGCCAAGATACCTTACATCGTATCCTCCCATTTCAAGGAAATCCGCGACTATTCTGGCACCGATCTCGTGGAATTCATTCATCGCAGCCGCTATTACGACCTTGTACTTATAGGGGTCGCCCAGAACGAAATCCTCATAGAAAGTCGACATGACCCTCATGATTATGGAGGTCGCCAGATGCTCGTGGGATACGGTTATCTCATTGCGTTCCCACATGTTTCCGACTTCATACATCGCCGGCTGAATGATGGTCACATAGGCGTTCATCAAGGATTTTTTGTCGACGGCCACCTCCTTTAGCAGATTCATTGCCAGCAGATGATTACCGGCAACCATATGGCTGACCAGGGTGTCGACAAATGTATTTTTAACAGCGCCGCCTATTTGCTCCCGCAGACTATCGTCATCAGTCAGACTAATCATTAATTCATAGACTTTCCTGATTTCCTTGCTGTTATTTTCGGGAAGCTCTTGTTCAAGCACCTCGATCCATGTGTTTAGAAATATGCCGAAGTACTCCTTGGCAAAGCCCTTTGACATGTAGCTGCTCAGCACCCAGGCGACGGTCTTCCTGAGCATAGTGTAATCATTCAGAAGAAGAAGGTTTGATACGAACATTGCATGATTATCGTGATTGTTGTACATTACGGACAGCGGATTGCTGCCGATCAGATTGAGCCTTGAGCTTTTTTCCGTCATTATCGCATTTATTTTTTCAAGCATATGCCCGGACCGCTTTTTATATAGCTTTGCACTTTCTGCGCTTACGTTGATGTTGTCATACATAGAAATATCCTCCGATCGAATAGAATATTCAGGATATTATTATACATCAAATGCATAAGCGGCTCAAATAAGCACGGATGCAGAAAAATGGAATGTGGAAACGGGAAGCACGGCAGCTCCGGAACATATTCAGATCAGGCTTCTGAGGAAATCCACCGCCTTTTTTATGTCATTCCCGGGATTTTCGCCGACTTCACGCTCTATCGTAAGGAAACCGTCGAATCCGGACTTGCAGAGCGCGTCGAGGTAAGCGGGGAAGCCGACATCGCCTTCGCCGAGAGGGGTTTCGATGAATGCCCCTTCCCAGCTGCGGGTGTGGGTTACATAAAGGTCCTCGGGATTGCATTTAACAAGCATACGGCCGTCCTTGGCGTGCGTATGGACAATGTAAGGGGCAAGGTTCCCCACGGCGTCCGCGGCGTTTTCGCCGATTACCATGACAAGGTTCGCAGGATCCAGGTTGACCCGGATTCCTTTGCATGGCAGACCATCGATGAAAGAACGCAGGACCGACGAATGCTCGGGGCCTGTTTCGATTGCAAACGACACCCCCGTGCCTCCTGCATATTCGCCGAGCTCAAGGCATGCGTCGCGGATGATCTTGTATCTGTCGTGATTGCTGTCGGAGGGTATTGCGCCGACATGTGTTGTGACGACATTCGTCTCAAGGTCGAGGGCAAGGTCGATTATCTTTTTTGAAAGTTCGATTCTTGCGGGGTTATCCGCAGGATGCGAGAAACCTCCTCCGCCGGGGTCGCCGCACAGGGCGGAAACCACGAGACCGTGTGATTTTATATAATCAAGGAGCTCGCTCCTGTCCCGGGCGCTGAGCGCATCGGGTGCCATTTCGCCTACGGTGGCGTAGATCTGAATGCCGTCGGCGCCCAGCGAGGCCGCCTTCTTTATCCCCTCGCGTACCGGAAGCCTGAATGAATCGACGATTATACCGATTTTAAAAGACATGACGCACCTCCATGCATATTTTATAACATGCGCCGTCCTTATTCCATACCTGATTTTTGGAAAACCTATTCCGGGAAATAAAAAAGCCGGCGCATGAGGCGCCGGCATATTCCATTAATATTTGATATCAGCCCAACAGGCTTATCAATATGCCCGCCGCAACGGCCGAACCTATTACGCCGGCTACATTCGGGCCCATGGCATGCATAAGCAGATAATTTGAAGGATTCGCTTCCTGTCCGACCTTCTGTGAAACCCTGGCGGCCATCGGGACGGCTGAAACACCTGCGGAACCAATCAGGGGATTTACCTTTCCACCGGTCGTCCAGTACATGATTTTCCCGAACAGAATGCCGAATGCAGTTCCGACTGCAAAGGCAACAAGGCCGAGAAGAATGATAAGGAGGGTTTCGATGGCCAGGAAGTTGGCTGCGGTCGCCGTGGCGCCGACGCTGATTCCCAGAAGTATGGTAACTATGTTTATCAATTCATTTTGTATCGTCTTTGACAGTCTGTCTATGACTCCGCTTTCACGGGCAAGGTTTCCAAGCATGAGCATGCCCACCAGGGGAGCGGATGCAGGAATAAGAAGGACCACCAGAATGGTAACGACTATTGGGAATATGATTTTTTCTTTCCTTGATACAGGCCTCAATTGCTTCATTTCCACCTGTCGTTCCTTTTTTGTGGTAAGAAGCTTCATTATGGGTGGCTGTATGAAAGGAACGAGGGCCATGTAGGAATAAGCTGCGACGGCTATGGCTCCCAAAAGATGGGGCGCGAGCTTGGTCGCGGTGAATATGGCCGTGGGACCGTCTGCTCCTCCGATGATGCCTATTGCGCCGGCTTCAAGGGCTGTAAAACCCAGGAACTGTGCTCCGATGAATGTAAAGAATATGCCGAACTGCGCCGCCGCGCCGAGAAGGAATGTCTTTGGATTCGCAATCAGCGGACCGAAGTCGTTCATCGCTCCGACGCCCAGGAATATCAGGGGGGGGAATACGCCGGATTTGATTCCGATGTAAAAGAGGTCGAGTATCCCGCCCTTTTGGAGAATCATCATATAATCGGGCTTGAATTCGGGATTTGCGGAATCAGACCAGAACTCTGCATGATACATCTGTGAGCCCGGCAGGTTTGTCAGCAGCATGCCGAAGGCTATCGGTATCAGCAGAAGGGGTTCGTATTTCTTCACGATGCCAAGATATAAGAGAAAACAGGATATTATGATCATAAGAAGCTGCTGCCAAGTCATGGTCATGAATCCCGATTCGTTTACTAATTTTCCTATTGCATTGATAAAATCCATATTACACTACATCCTTATTTGCTGATGAGTTCGTTCCTGCCTGCAAGATTCCATGCAGGCGCATCGGAAGAAACACGGTTGAAGGGCCTTACCTTGATCCTGCACTCCGGTGTTAGGCCTGCTTGTCTCAGGCTTGCCATTATTGCCGCAGTAATCACGGCGATGAGCTCATCGTCGCCTCCATCCGCCCCGGGATTCTCCAGGGAGGTCTTCATCGAACTGATTTCATTCCTTGCTGTCCCGGAGGGCCTTGTCCCGTTTCCGTTCTTCATGACCTTGCCGAATAAATAAATGAAGAATGACAACGCTATCAGGGCGAGAAACACAACGGATATTCCTACTAATGACTGCAACCACATTACGGCCGGCCTCCTTTTTTACGTTTCAGTAGGTAATTTATCATAATTCACATGACCCGTCAATAAAAGCAGGGGCATTTGACAGGTATTCTGCGGCAGGAGGTGAAACTGTAAATTACCGATTAACATTCAAACCAAAACCGCCCGGGGTTCAGTACCCTGCAGGCATTAGCCGGGACTGGCCGTCAATTGAAGAAGGTGCATTCTTATGGTATATTATATGTAATATTCTCTGTTTGGAGGGATACCTATGGCACAGAAGAAAAAGCCCGCCGGAAAGGCAAGGAAGAAGAGGCCTTCTATCTTCAAGGAAGTCGTTGGAATACTGGTCATAATGTTCGGAGTACTGGTATTCTTCGGCATATTCTTTGAGGCATCCACAGGCGTCTTCGGTAAGGTGACATCAAATCTCCTGTCGGGATTGATCGGATGGACATACCAGATATTTCCTTTCCTGATAGTACTGCTGGGAATATTCCTCGTATTCACTTCATATGAAATAAACTGGGAAAGACGCTCGGTTCTAATCCTGCTGATGCTTTTGCTGGCCGCATGCTTCTTCCAGCTAACTTATATAGATAAATTCGGCAACATATTCAAGGAATATTCTTTCTTCAGAAGGTTCCAGGCTTTTTATGAATTCGGGACCGACGGCAAGGCCGTGGGAGGAGTTTTCGGCGCCATAATAGTCAATCCAATGATAGCCATCTTCGGCATAGCCGGGACATACGTGGTGCTGATAGCATTGTCGATAATCGATGTCATACTGGTTACCAACAGCAGTTTCAGGGCGTTTTTCATCAACGTGAAGAATGGCATAAAAGGCCTCTTCAAGTGGATGTTCGAGAGTTTCAAGCCGATTGACGAGCAAAGGGTTTCCAAGAGCAAGGCAAAGACAAGAAAGGCGGCTGAAGCCGCGGTGGAAGAGGATGCCCTCGGGCAGCTTCGCTTCAGGCAGGCAAATAGGAACAGGCAGATTGATTTTACCGTCGAGGAAAGCAGGAAGAAGGAAGATATAAGCCTTCTTGGGGAGGGAGAAAAGGGTCAGGAACAGGATCCCGGGATCAGGAAGGCGCTTCGCAGGACAAAAGCTGCGCTTTCCCGGGATAATTCGGAAGCGGCCGAGGCGGCGAGGCAGACTGCAAAGGAAATAAAGGAAACTGCTCCGCGCAAAAACGCCAAGGGATATATATTCCCGCCGCTAAGCCTGTTGGATGACTTCTCTTATGATGACGGCCGCAGCGACAACTGCGAGCAGATATCCGAGCTTCTTGAGGAGACCCTGAGCAGCTTTGGCGTCGAAGCAAAGGTCGTAAGCTATTCAAGGGGTCCGACGGTCACAAGATACGAACTTCAACCAAAGAGCGGGGTCAAGGTCAGCAGGATAACCAGCCTTGCGGACGACATAGCGCTGAACCTGGCTGCAAGGGATGTAAGGATAGAAGCTCCGGTCCCGGGCAAGGCCGTTGTGGGGATAGAGGTTCCCAATAAAGAAAAATCAATTGTATCACTCAAGGAAATACTGGCTTCCAAGGAATTTATTACTAATCCCAGCCCTGTGGCGATAGCGATAGGCAAGGACATAAGCGGACGGGTCATTGTGGCTGATGTCCGCAAGATGCCGCACATGTTGATTGCAGGGGCGACCGGTTCGGGCAAAAGCGTATGCATAAACTGCATAATCACATCCGTGCTTTACAAGTCGTCGCCCGACGATGTAAAGCTTCTGATGATCGACCCGAAGAAGGTCGAGCTCGGAAACTACAATGGAATACCGCATCTGCTTATACCGGTTGTCAATAATGTCAGGAAGGCCGCAGGCGCCCTCAATTGGGCGGTGACGGAAATGACGGGAAGGTACGACACTTTCAGCAAGGAAGGCGTAAGGGACATTGACGCCTACAACAAGAAGATGGAAGGTATCGGGAGTACGGAGAAAATGCCCCAGATACTTATAATCATTGATGAGCTGGCGGATCTGATGGCATCCGCACCGGGCGAGGTGGAGGAATCCATATGCAGGCTTGCCCAACTGGCAAGGGCGGCCGGAATGCATCTGATCATTGCCACACAGAGACCGTCGGTCAATGTAATAACGGGACTTATCAAGGCGAATATACCCTCGAGGGTTGCCTTCTCGGTTGTTTCCCAGGTGGATTCCAGAACGATAATCGACATGGCGGGTGCCGAAAAACTTCTGGGAATGGGCGACATGCTGTTCCATCCCATAGGTCTGACGAAACCTGTGAGGATGCAGGGCGCTTATGTTGGCGACCATGAAATAGCGAAGGTAACGAAATTCATTAAGGAGCAATCCGAGGAATCCACATATGACGAGGATGTCATAGATAAAATCAATATAAGCGAGGACGCGGGGGCAGCGAATGATCCCGGTGAAGCTGATCAGCTGCTCAATAAGTCGATAGATCTGGTGGTCGAGGCGGGGCAGGCATCGGTATCATATCTTCAGAGAAAACTGAAGGTGGGATACGCCCGTGCCGCAAGAATCGTCGACCAGATGGAGGCAAGGGGAATAGTAGGGCCTTTCGAAGGGAGCAAACCCAGGCAGCTCATGATAACGCGCGAGGAATGGGCGGAGATGCAGATGCACAGCCCGGACGAATATTAAGAAGGAGAACAATTACGATGGATAACAATGAAAGGGCATATCAGGAGGCCGCCAAGGCCGTGAAGGAACGCAGGGACTTCTACCAGCACTTGGTAGTGTATATTGCCGTGTGCACATTTTTGTCGGTTATGACGCTGTTCGTATGGGGAGGTACATTCTGGCCGGTATTCGTTATTTTCGGATGGGGCATAGGTGTCGCCAGCCACGCCGTTTCCACATTCCTGGGCAAGGAATGGGAGAGAAGGAAAATAGACGAATACCTTGACAAACACGGGGACAAGGGCGAAGATATTTAAAATAAATACTATATAGGATACCAAAGGAGATGCAAATGGGAGCTGAGATACTCGACGGCAGCGGACTTGCCGAAAGGATGAAGGAAGAAATGAAGGCCAGGGTGGCCGCAATGAAGGCAAAGGGCATCGAACCCGGGCTGGCGGTCGTGCTCGTAGGTGAAAATCCGGCTTCGCAGATCTATGTAAGGATGAAGAAGAAGGACTGCGAGACTGTCGGAATCAAATCATTTGAATTTTTAAAGGACAAGGATACACCGGAGCAGGAGCTGCTGGATCTGATCGATATGCTGAACAAGGATCCGAAGGTTCATGGAATCCTGGTGCAGCTGCCGCTTCCGGGGCATATAGACGAGCTGCGGGTGCTTGAAAAGATAGCACCCGAAAAGGACGCCGACGGATTCAACCCGATAAATGTCGGAAGACTTGTAGCCGGCGCGGACGGAATGATACCCTGCACGCCCGCGGGAGTCATGGAACTGATCAAATTATCCGGGGTTCCCATAAAGGGCAAGGAATGCGTCGTCGTGGGCAGAAGCAACATAGTCGGGAAACCCACGGCTATCCTTCTCCTGAGGGAACACGGGACCGTAACCATATGCCATTCCCGCACGACCGACCTGCCGTCGGTCACAAGAAGGGCGGACATCCTTGTAGCCGCCGTCGGCATAGCCAATTTCATAAAGGCCGACATGGTCAAGCCGGGCGCGGTGGTCATCGATGTGGGCATCAACCGGCTGGAGGGAAAGAAGGTTGCCGGAGATGTTGATTACGAGGGAGTTTCCAAGGTCGCGGGATTCATTACACCTGTCCCGGGCGGAGTGGGCCCAATGACCAGGGCGATGCTTTTGGAAAATACACTCAGGGCGGCGAATAAATGAAAACGGTGGCCTTTTCCACGCTTGGATGCAAGGTCAATCAATATGATACCGATTTGATGAAGTCCGCTTTCTCGGACAGGGGCTATTCCATTGTTGAGCCTAGCGGGAAAGCGGATATCCATATAATCAATACATGCACGGTCACATCGACGGCGGCAAAAAAATCGAGGCAGGCGGCCGGGCGGGCAAGGAAAAGCAATCCGCAGTCGATTGTTGTTCTGACCGGATGCCTTGGACAGCTTGAGGGGGACGATGTCCTCGCGATGACAGGCGCCGACATAGTTACGGGCAATGCTGAAAAAAACGGCATTGTCGACATAGTTGAACATTTCAAGGGTGGTCCCATATCAGCTGTAGCAGATATATTCGAGTGCCGGGACTATGATCAAAAGGGAATCTCGATGCAGGATTCAAGGACCAGGATGTATATAAAGGTTCAGGACGGATGCGACAACTACTGCTCATATTGCACGATTCCTTTTGCCAGGGGAAGGTCGAGGAGCAGAAAGCCTGAGGATGTTTTCGAAGAAATCAGAATTCTTGCAGCTGCCGGCGCCAGGGAAGCCGTAGTTACGGGTATACACCTGGATTCATATGGGAAAGATCTCGGGGGAGTGTCCCTGGCGGATCTGTTGGAAGGTATCGACGGAATAAACGGAATAGAAAGAATCAGACTCGGTTCGCTTGAGCCTCTGTTCATCGACACGGAGTTCGCCAAAAGAGCTTCGCGCATTAAAAAGCTTTGCCCGCATTTCCATCTCTCGCTCCAGAGCGGATGCGATGAAACGTTGAAAAGAATGAGAAGAAGATACACGACGGGCATGTACATGCAGGCGATGGACATTTTGAAGGCGCTTATTCCTGGCAGCTCGTTTACTACTGATGTCATCGTCGGATTTCCGGGGGAAACGGACGAGGAATTTGCCGAAACCGAAGGATTTGTATCGAAAATCGATTTTCTCAAGGTGCATGTATTCAGATTCTCTCCACGCAAGGGGACCGCTGCCTTTGCGATGAAGGGAAGGGTGGCGCCGGGTACGATGAATGACAGGGCCGGGAAGATTGCGCATGCAGCTTCTGTTTCCCGCAAAAGATTCCTTGAAAATTATGTCGGCAGAACCGTTTCCGTTCTGGTGGAGCAGCCGTCGCATGACATCCCCGGAGCCTGGG
>JAWOIG010000041.1:0-3987 GCA_046484775.1 Clostridia bacterium
GAGACTTCTCAGGCAAGTTCCAAACAGCAGCTCTGGGATTAAGTGTTTGGGTGCCACCGAAGCAGGTTGTTTCGTATGTTCTAGCAGCAACAGAAATACCAATGAAATATTTTTATGGTTTCATCAACAGACGGCTCATCGACCAGTATGGGCTGGAATCTTCTTTCCAGGGCGCTGTCCTTTTCTATGAATCTTCTGTATTCCTTGATCGTTGTAGCGCCAATGATCTGTATTTCACCCCTGGACAATGAAGGTTTCAGTATATTCGCCGCATTCATGGCGCCTTCGGCTTCGCCGGCGCCAACGATGTTATGGACTTCGTCGATGACCAGTATTACATTACCCATATCCATGGCTTCCTTTATTATGCCCTTCATACGGCTTTCAAACTGCCCCCTGAATTGAGTTCCGGCCACTATACCGGTCATATCAAGCTGAAAGACTTCATAATTCAAAAGTTTTGCGGGTACGCTGCCTTCGGCAATCCTTACCGCCAGTCCTTCCGCTATTGCTGTTTTGCCTACTCCTGCCTCCCCTATGAGACATGGATTGTTTTTTGTCCTTCTGTTTAGTATCTGAACTGTTCTGTCTATCTCGGTCTTTCTTCCGATTACACGGTCAATCTTGCCTTCAAGCGCTCTTTCGGTCAGATTTATTCCGAACTTATCTAGATATTTCAATTTTCTGTTCTTTTTATCCTTTGTCAGAATATTCTTACGGTCCGTATCCTTTTCGTCGGATTCCGTTTCATTCGTGGCGCTTTCATTCCGGGGAGGATTAAAATTCCTGTTCTTTTTCATATTGTTGAACATTTCTGTAAGCGGATTTGCCTGTTTGTCTATGTCCTCGCCCTCGTTGTTAGGCAATGCAAGATCATCCATATCAACATTGTTCATTATATCCATCATCTGCTGATTAAGATTCTCCATATCCGAATCAGAAAGTCCCGATTGCTTCATAAGATGAGTAAGCGGTTCTATTCCCATTTTATTCGCACACTCCATACAGATCGCTTTGTTAACCTTCTTGCCATCCACCACTTGTGAAGTATATATAACGGCCACGTTCTTGTGACATATATCGCATAATTTCATTTACAGGCCTCCTATAACCTACTTATTATATTTCCCGGCTGTCATATAAATAAACAGCCTTTATTTTCTACAATTTCAAATGGGAACATCGGCATAAATACATTCATGCTTTTGTCCCCGCATGTATTATACCACAAACCACTGTATTTAAAAATATTTTGATGAGTCAAGCTGTATCTTTTGGCAAGCCGTTGCGGGTTTTCAGGACTTTGCCCAGGAATTGCCCGGTAAAAGACTTGGGGCATCCCATCACTTCCTCGGGGGTTCCGGCCGCTACTATCTCGCCGCCTTTCGCCCCTCCCTCAGGACCAAGGTCAATTATGTAATCCGCGCATTTGACGACATCAAGATTATGTTCTATCACAACAACCGTATTCCCGCTGTCGACAAGTCTGTCAATTATATCAAGCAGCTTGTGCACATCAGCCGTGTGAAGTCCGGTTGTCGGCTCATCCAGAATATACATCGTATTTCCGGTGCTTCTTTTTGATAATTCCGCTGAAAGCTTTATTCTTTGAGCCTCTCCCCCGGAAAGCGTTGTCGAGGGTTGTCCAACCTTTATATATCCAAGTCCCACTTCATAAAGCAACTGTAGCTTTCTTTTGATTCTTGGTATATTTGAGAAGAATTCAAGCGCTGATTCAACAGTCATATCCAGCACGTCGGCAATATTTTTACCCTTGAACCGAATTTCCAGGGTATCCCTGTTATAACGTTTCCCCTTGCACACTTCACAAGGCACATAGACATCCGGCAGAAAATGCATTTCTATCCTTTTGATCCCGTCGCCCTTGCAGGACGAGCACCTTCCCCCGGACACATTGAAACTGAACCTGCCTTTTTTATATCCCCTGCTCCTCGCATCCCTTGTAAGCGCGAATACATCCCTAATCTCATCAAATACCTTTGTATAGGTCGCAGGGTTTGACCGGGGTGTCCTTCCTATCGGCGACTGGTCGATATCTATTACATTGTCTATGTTTTCAATACCTTCTATTGCGATATGCCTGCCGCTCTTTATCTTTGCCCTGTTTATCCTGTGTGCAAGCTCCTTATATAAAATTTCGGTTATCAGTGAACTTTTTCCCGAACCGGAAACACCTGTTACGCATATGAATAAACCGAGCGGAAAGTCGACGTCAATACCTTTTAAGTTGTTTTGGAATGCGCCCCGTATTATTAGATGCTTTCCATTTGATTCCCTTCTTTTCGCGGGAACCTCTATCCGTTTTCTTCCGGACATATACAGCCCTGTCTCCGATTCACTGCACATCATGATTTCGGCGGGCGTTCCCTGACACACTATTTCACCGCCGTGTATTCCGGCGCCGGGGCCCATGTCTATTATATAATCCGCCTCACTTATCGTCTCATTGTCGTGCTCGACTATGATAAGCGTGTTTCCTATATCCCTCATTCTTTTCAATGTATCAAGAAGCTTCTTGTTATCCCTCTGGTGGAGACCGATGCTGGGTTCATCCAGAATATAAAGCACTCCCATGAGCCCTGAGCCTATCTGGGTTGCCAGTCTTATCCTCTGGGCCTCGCCTCCCGATAAAGTTGCCGCCGTTCTTGACAAAGTAAGGTAGTCAAGGCCAACATTGACAAGAAAATTGAGCCTCGCCTTTATTTCCTTTATTATCGGATCGGCAATTACCATCTGTGTTTCGTTCAGTTCAAGACCTCCGAAAAATTCAAGACATTCTGTGATCGGCATGCATGATATTTGATGAATATTCATTCCGGCTACGGTTACCGCCATTACCTCGGGCTTGAACCTGGAGCCATTGCACTCGACGCAGGGCCTGGCGCTCATGAAGCTTTCATAATATCGTTTCATATGACTGGATTTTGTCTGTATATATCTTCTTTTTACAATATTGACAATACCTTCGGTTTTTTCCTCCGATTCATATGAAAGCCTGGAGTTTTTATATTTGACACTGAATTTTTCAGCACCCGACCCGTAGAGTATTATTTCCTGCACTTTTTCTGGGAGTTTGTTGAACGGGAGTTTTATATCGGCATTGTACCTATTGCAGATAGCTTCGAATATTATCTTTCCCCAGCTTTCGTCGTTATACTGAAATCCCGCGACCTTGATGGCGCCGTCGATTAGCGAAATCTTTTTGTCGGGTATGATCAGGTCCGGATCAATGTCAAGGTGCACGCCAAGTCCGCTGCACGCAGGACATGCTCCGAAAGGACTGTTGAATGAAAACATCCTGGGTGCCATCTCGTCAATGCTGTAGTTGTGTTCCGGACATGAAAGAAGCTGCGAATACAGGGTTTCCTTTCCGCTCTCCTCAATGACCGAAACAAGACCTTCAGCCTTTCCCAGGGCGGTTTCAAGTGAATCCGAAAGCCGTTTTTCGAGTCCCTGCTTTATGATGAGTCTGTCTACGATTATTCCGATATCATGCTTCTTCTGCTTGTCAAGCTTAATCGTGTCTTCAGACAGATCATACATGGAACCGTCCACCATAACCCTTGTGAAACCGTCCTTCAGAATTTGTCCGAGAAACTTCTCGTACTCGCCTTTGCGGGAGCGAACAACGGGAGCCATTACCATGATTTTCGAGCCTTCTTCCAGCTTCATTACAGAATCTGTAATCTGGTCAAGGCTCAGACCGTTTATTTCCCTTCCACATTCAGGGCAATGCGGGATTCCGGCACGCGCAAACAAAAGCCTGAGATAATCATGTATCTCTGTAACCGTACCAACGGTGGAACGGGGATTCCTGCTAGTAGTTTTCTGGTCTATCGATATTGCCGGAGCGGCGTCGTCCACCACGTGCACGTCCGGGATCTCGCCCAGCAGCCGCAGGATGCTGCCCGTGTCCGCGGAGCGCGGGGAGTCGTGGTTCCCGGCGATCATGACCACGGGCGCGTC
>JAWOIG010000057.1:0-4765 GCA_046484775.1 Clostridia bacterium
TACGCAACTCACAAAACTGAACTTTGGGGGGTCAGACCCGAGTCTCGGCCTATGCCGATAGAACTTCCCCGGTCAACCAAGTGATTTTGTAAACAGCCCGTGCTCCTTCAACTAGAGCTTCGGCTCACTCGGTTCCGGCACCTCGACATCGCGTTCCCAGCCTTCGTTCTCCAGCTTGATCGTCTGGATCAGCACCGCATTGGCGTTGGCGTCCAGATCGGCCTGCCGAAGATGAAATAGTAGGACTTGATGCGGGCGATGTAATCGAGCTGACGGGATTGAGGGGATTCTACCGCGGCAGGAGCCTTATTCTGGGCATGGGTGCGCCAAAAAGGAAACTGAGGGCGGGCAACCTTGATAAATTCGAAGGACGGGGAATAAGCTACTGCGGTATTTGTGATGGTTTTTTCTATAAGGATAAAAAAATCGGCGTAGTCGGAAACAAGGATTATATGGCGCATGAGGCAATTGAGCTTCTTAATGTGTCGGGCGACCTGACCATTCTTACGAATGGAGTGGAGATAGAGCTCGAGGAAACAAAACCTGACGATATAAATGGGCTGAAAGCCGACAAGGAACAGATCAAGGGATTTTTCGGGGATGATTTTTTGCAGGGTGTGGAATTTGCGTCAGGTAGAAAAGAATATTATGACGGTATTTTCATAGCCTATGGAAGCGCTTCGGCAACGGAGCTGGCAAAAAAGGCAGGCATCATGACCGACAAGGGGATGGTGGTTGTTGACGATAACCAGCAGACCAACATTCCCGGGATATTTGCGGCGGGCGACTGCACGGGTGGATTCAGACAGGTTGCCGTAGCCGTCGGGGAAGGTGCGGTTGCCGCAAAGTCTGTAATCGAGCATCTCCGCTCTCTTAAGAAACTCTCTTAAAACGGCAGCCGGGGGGATGGACAGAATCTTCAAATACTGTATAATATACTAAGTAGTTTACCGGGGGGATTAGGATAAGGTATTGTATGGAAGACCGGAAAGGGTTTTTGGATTATAATGCTTTGTCTTTTTATTTTGTCGGCAAAGCAAGGGTGTCGGGTCCGCCGGGGCCCGGGCGGCGCACAGGACGGCATATTCCGGAAATTCTTGAAATAAAAAACAAAAAAATATATAATGCATAGGCTGGTGCGAAAAAATGAGTTATTGCAAAGGAGCGGCAGAATGATAGAAATCAAGAATCTGACAAAGAAATACGGTCAGGTTGTCGCCGTCAACGATATAAGCTTCAATGTAAACAAAGGCGAGATACTTGGCTTTCTTGGACCAAACGGAGCGGGCAAATCCACCACGATGAACATTATCACAGGATATCTTCCATCGACCTCAGGCACAGTCAAGGTCGACGGATACGACATAATGACACATCCCGCCGAAGTCAAGAAAAGAATAGGATATCTTCCCGAGGCGCCTCCGCTATACAGGGACATGACGGTCACGGAGTATCTGAAGTTTGTATCGAATCTCAACTATGTTCCTAAAAAGAAGCAAAAAGGTCAGATGGCAGACATCATGGAGCTTGTGGGACTTACGGACCACAGGAAGAGGCTTGTGGGTAATCTTTCAAAAGGATACAGGCAGAGGGTCGGACTTGCACAGGCATTGATCGGCAACCCCGAGGTACTGATACTTGACGAACCTACAGTCGGCCTCGATCCTAAGCAGATCATTGAAATCAGAAGGGTTATCAAGGCCCTGGCAAAGGAACGGACGATAATACTCAGTTCCCACATACTACCGGAGGTCAGTGCGATATGCGAAAGGGTCGTAATAATCAACAAGGGCGTGATTGTGGCGGAAGACACGCCCGAAAGACTTTCGATGGGCTTGGACAAAGCGATGAAACTCAGTATATCCATAGTCGGACCAAAGGATAAGGTTATTGAAACGGTTAAAAAAATAGATGGCGTTAAATATATGGAAGCATCATCAAAAACAGGCGATAACGCATATAAATATATGCTTGAAAGCCAGACCGAGGAAGACATCAGGGAAAAGCTGTTTTTCGCAATGGCTGAAAACGGGTGGCCGATAATAGAAATAAAGCCAAGCGTGATGACGCTCGAGGATATATTCATCAGCGTGGTGACGAAAGGGCAGGAGGTGCAATAATATGTTTACAGTGGCAAAAAAGGAAATCGCTACATATTTCAAATCACCCATAGCATACATATTGATAGGGCTTTTTCTGCTGATGATATCAATATTGTTCTGGACGCCATTCAGCGCGGGGTCCGGCGATTTTATAATCGTACTTGAAAACATGGGCTTCTTCCTTATCTTCCTCGTTCCCATACTGACCATGCGAATACTGGCGGAGGACCGGAAGAACGGCACGGAAGTCCTGCTCCTTACATCACCGACGTCGCTTACTAAAATCGTGATAGGAAAATTCATTGCGATGTATTTTGTCTTTCTTGTAATAACCGTCATATCTCTCATATATCCATTGATAATGGTGCGGTTCGGAGGGGTTTTCACCGTGCAGCTTGCAGGCGGCTACCTTGGATTCCTTCTTCTGGGGGCTTCGTTTGTGGCTGTCGGGGTATTTGCGTCGGCGTTGACTGAGAATCAGGTTATATCGGCTATAATTAGCTTTGTAACCCTGTTGGTCATGTGGATGGCGGGAGCTTTTTCGGCTGAAGTCGGCGGATTCCTGGGAACGCTGCTAAGCTGGATATCACTGCTTTCAAGATACGATATTTTCACAAGAGGCATACTCGGACTGCCGGAAATAATATACTTTCTTTCATTTACAGCCCTTTTCATATTCCTGACGATAAGGGTGATCGAAAGAAGAAGATGGATACAGGGGTAGTTGATATGAAGAAAGAAAGTGTATTTACAAAATTGCTTGCAAACAGAAGGCTCAGGTATGGCTCGAGTGCAATCGTGATCATGGCTTCGATCGTTGTGCTGTTCATCGTGCTGAACCTTATAGGGGGCCTTGTGCCATTACAGTTGGACCTGACGCCCGAGGGACTCTATTCCATAGGGGAGCAGACCGAGGAAATCCTAGAAGCATTGGATAAGGATGTAACTATTTATGGTCTTTTCGACCCTACGAAAGTAGATTCATCCAGCGAATACATAGGGCTTATGGACTTATTGGAAAAATATGATAAGTATGACAGAGTAAAAGTCGAATATGTCGATCCGAGTAAAAACCTTGGATTCATATCAAACCTGGACCCGGATCAGATTTTGAACATAGGTCTGAAGGATTTCGTGGTTGTCAGCGGCAACACTAAAAAGGTCATCAAATATTACGACATGTTTGTTTCGATGGCCAGCGAATATTCCAGTTTCAGTAGTTTTGATGTCGGATCGAAGGCGGAGATGGCTTTCACCAGCGCAGTATTCTACGCGACAAGGGATGAGGTGCCCAAGATTTATCTGACCACGGGACACGGCGAATATGATTTCGACGACAGAGGCTACATAACGGTTGGAGAAGTCATATCGGTAAATGGTTTTGATTACGAAAAAATAGACCTGGAACTCCAGCCGTCGATTCCGGATGATGCCTCCATAATACTCATAGCCAATCCGACTTCGGATTTTTCAGCGGAGGAAATCTCATTGTTGTCAGGCTTCATGGAAAAGGGCAATAGCATAATGGTGGCCCTGGACAGCAACGACAGCCCGGAGAAATACAAGAACCTGCAGGGTTTCCTTGCCGGCTACAATCTGGAATACGGCATTGACAAGATAAGGGAGACAAATGACAACTACCACATATCCGGCAACCAATACATGATTTTCCCGGGTCTGTATTCAAAGACGCTTCTGAATAATAATATCAAGGATGTGTTCACTAAGATGCTGGCCGACAATGTAAGGAGCGTCACGGTTCTTAGAAAAACAAACTCATTCCTGGAAATAAATCCTCTGCTCATATCAAGTGATACGGCTGTATCGGAAAGCTCCGTCAGCGCGGATCTGAATCAGATAGGCGCCAGGTTCCTTGGGGTTGCCGTCGAGGACCTCAGGTTCGGGTCCCGGATAATAGCCCTTGGAACAGCTGATTTCGTACAGGACCAGAGGCTCATATATTATAAACAGTATGAGGAAAGCGCAATCAGATTCATGCTTAACAGCTTGAAATGGCTCGAAGGGGACACCGACGACATTTTCATTGAGACAAAGGATTATTTTATCAATCTGGTTGATGTAACCGCGCGGCAGGCCAATACTGTCAGCATACTGGTCATTTATGTCATGCCCGGCGTCATACTTCTTGCCGGTCTTGCCGTATATCTTAGGAGGAGAAATTTATGAGGACATATAAGGCGGTCATAATCAGCATCATAGTGCTGGCGGTTGGCATTTCAGGATTTTTCATAGTGCGTGAAATCGTCAGAAGAAATACTCCTTCCAGAGTATACCAGCTGAACACGGTCATTACCAATATACTTTCAAGCAGCATAGAGGAGCTGACAATTAGCAACAACGGGATAATAATGCCTATGAAGCAGCGGTCGGAAACAATAACCGAAAAGGATGGGACCACAAGGGTAATCAAGGCATGGTATCTTACAAACGAAGAGAATGTAACGCTTTCCCAACGAGTTGTCGCCAGCATAGTAATAGCATCATCAAACCTTGTTGCCAGCGAAGTCATTGAAAGCGAAGCCGAGGATCTGGCCAAATACGGACTTGACGGCAGATATTATGTGCAAGGCAAGGCAGCCAACGGAACATCCTATAAAATAATACTTGGCAACATGCTGTACAACAGGGATGGATATTATGCC
>JAWOIG010000036.1:0-15860 GCA_046484775.1 Clostridia bacterium
ATAGCTGCGCATTCCGGTGCTTTTATTTCTTCGGCATACATGAAGGGAATACGGGACTTTGACATCGAGTCTGCCTATGAAGGCATCCGAAAGAACGCTTTCCCGGGGGGGCTGATGAGCAAATCGGGGTATGAGCACAACAGTTGTCTGGACGGCGGAATAGAGTTTTTTATAGAAAGAGGCTATATTCCTGAGAGAGAAAGAAAATCACAAGGCTACCATTGTGATGGAGCGGCTCAAACACTGGAATATTCATACGACCACTGGTGCATTGCCATGCTGGCAAAAAGCCTGGGAAAAAACGGGGACCATGAGCTTTTTTTGAAACGATCAGGGAATTACAGAAATCTTTTTGATTCAGACACGGGATTCATGAGGCCGAGAAATGAGGACGGAAGTTTCATCGAGCCATATGACCCGCTGTCATTGAAGGGGTTCTGCGAGGGCAACGGATGGGGATACACATTCTATGTTCCGCACGATATCCCCGGATTGATTGAGCTAATGGGCGGCAGACAGGCGTTTATCGGCAAACTGGATTATGCCTTTCAAATGGCCGGTGAAATGAATTATTATGCAGGCAAGCCCGAATTACAGCGGAACAAGGCCTTTATTAATTATGGCAATGAAAATACGAGGTTTACGGCATCGCTTTTCAATCATGCGGGGGCGTACGGACTCTCCCGGAAATGGAGCAGAAAGGTCAGGAAGGCACTTTTTTCATCGACAGGTTTATGCGGATTTTGTGAGGATGACGACTGCGGACTTTCTGCGGGGACGAGCATACTTCTTGCTCTGGGGCTGTTTGATTTGAAAGGAGGGGCGTATGAAAACCCGTCATATGAAATAGGCTCACCGATATTTGATGAAATTATTATTAGCCTGGACCGAAATTATTATCCCGGAGGCGAGTTTAGGATGATTATGAAGAACAATTCGCCGGACAGGCCATATGTGGATTCGGCCGTATTCAATGGAAGAAACCTGGCTGATTCAAGGATATTCCACAGCGACCTGGCAGGCGGGGGAACGCTTGTCCTGCAAATGACGGACGAAGAACCGGTGATTAGGTGAAAGGCAACCCGGGGATTGGCCGGTGAAGACGCCCGGCCATGGTCGGATGCGTTTAGGAGGGCAAGACCGGTCAGACGTCCTTGCTGACAGCCGAGCCCGGAACAATCAGGCCTTTTTCCTTTTCCATAATTAACGCATATCTCCCGTACCATTCGGGATACATCCTGCCCGGTATGAAAGCATGGGAAAGAACCCCGAGACCGTAAACATCCCTCCACAGTATTTCACTTAATTCCAATCGTTCTTCAATTAAATTGCTTACGGAGTTGAAATCCGTCGGAGTCTTCCAGTCATTGCCGTTTCCTATGAGGTAATCCAGTTCCATTAGCCGGGCCTTTAGCAGGATATGGTCGAATGCCCAGGATTGCCTTGGAGGAGTCTTGACAAAAGGCTTAAGTCTTGCCAGCTTCCCATACCACTCTCCAGCCTTTGAAAAATCGGAATATTGCATTTCTTCGAGTATTGAGGCAATTGATTCGATTGGTTCCTTCAGACATCCGAACATGGCGGCGCAGTAATCAATTATTAATTCCCGTACGGATGAATCGGGGTTTCGGGCCAGACGGGAAGAAAGATGCATGTTAAGGTGGTCTCCGAACCCCTCGTTATATGTGTTGAGTCCGGAGCAATCCACATTTCTGAAAGTAGAAATCAAGGATTTCAACCGGTTTGGTGCGGAATGCACGCCATATTTATTGTAGACATCTTCTCTGGTATCGGAGTAACCGATGTGCACGAAAGTGCTGAGGGGAATATCACCGATGAATTCGCGGATATTTCCCGGAATATCATGGCTTCTGGAATACGGAGGGTTGAATTGAAAATGACCGAACACATCATTACCTATCAAACGGATAAAGTTTCTGAGCAAACCCATCTCTTCTTCCGTAGTCCACCAGCCGATTATATCAAGCCTGATTGCCGGAAAATACTTCTGTGCTATTCCAAGGATTTCAACCGCCATCGATAAAAAAACAGGATAATACGGCTGGCATTTTTCGCAGGCACAACCCCCGTCGTCATATGGGCACAGGGCGATTCGGTCCAGCGACACACCGGATGCGAGAAGATCCTTAAAAAGATTGTCATGGTTTTTTAGGCAAACAGAGCGGGCTTGCGGATTGGAAGGACAAAGCACCTGGCCCTGAACCCGAAGGCGGTGGCTTCTTTTCCCAAGCCATTCCGGCCGAAGCTGGTCTGTAAAGGCCACATTATGCGTGACTACAAGCATTGTGTCCATCCCGAGCATTCGTGCAGTCCTGAGGTTTTCCTTCTTCTTTTCCCAAAGGGACATTGACTTGCTGCAGTACACATGGGGACTGTAGGGATCCGGCATGTCGTTGGGGTCGAACCAGTCGCCGTAACCGTTCGCACCGGACAAGACGGCATCCTCAAGATAACGTTTCATCTCGTTTGGCCATGCAGCATCGAAGGAATTGCCAAAATGGGCGGGCAGATAATGCGTCCTGACGGAAAACTCCGGAACATCCTCAATATGCATTTCCTGCAGCCCTGTGCCATAGACAAGTGACAGCCTGATGTGGCTGAGCAATGCTCCGGCTCCCGCAATGAATTCCGAAACACTCCCTGCGGATATGATTATATTGCATTCAGCTACATCAAGACCATAACCCGCGGCTTCCCGGGGTTCAAATGAAACAAAGAAAGTTTCCGGATTCCCCAGCGAATCCGGGCACGCCTCATGGAAACGGGACAATAGTATTCTTTCCGCCTGCGCTGCAGAGGGAACGGAATTCTTTATTGAAAGTTTCATAAAACCCCCATTTAATCATTTCACGGGTACGATGGGATTTTCAACCAGCCACAACGGACTTATGTAATTCCCATTCAGTGTGGCCGCCCAATGCAGGTGGGATCCCGTGGAAAAACCTGTCGAGCCGACCTTGCCGATCAAATCGCCCTTTTCAACATAGTCACCGACCGACACATCGAACGCACTCATATGAAGATAACTGGTGAAAAGATTCATGCCATGGTCGATTATTACCGTGTTGCCGCATCTTATCAATTCCTCCGCCATGACGATGACGCCGCTGTTACCGGCCAGTATCGGATCACCGGTCTCTCCATCGATGTCAAGGCCGGAATGCCTGTATGGGTTTTTACCGTTGATATATCGCGTCCGTCCGAAGCTTGTTCCCAGTTCTCCGTCAAGGGGCATGATGAAAGCTCCTTCAAGGTATGATGTCGGGTTGCTGGAGGCCTTTGCCGATGCAACCCTCATTGAATCATATGCAGAGGCATCGTCACTGGCTTTTTCTGCAAGCGCCGCCGATACAACCAGTTGCTGGTTGGTTGTTTCAAAGATGTCGGGAAGCACGGTTATTGAGTATTTTTCAAATAGTTCGGTTTCCCCGGACACAGCTTTGTATAATTCCGCATAATATGTCCCCGGGGCCGTCCACCAGTTTACGGGAACATATATTATCAGGCTGTCATTATAAGGCGTCAGCTCTCCGGTGAAGCCCTTGAGGTTTGATTTTATTGAATATGACTCCCCTTCATCCGCATAATCCACGAAAAACGCAAGCACATCCCCCGGATGGACCGCGCTGTAAAGCATCTTTGCCTCCGATGGAAGGTTCATGTCGAAGATGTACTGTTGAACGACCGTTCCGTGCGACCCCGGATAGGTCTTTGCGTCATAAAAAGCCTCCAGACGGTATTCAATCAGTCCTTCAAAAGATGGGACAAAAGCATCCTGTGAAAGCAAATCAAAGGTTGAGTGAACTTCTCCGTTTCTAATTTCCACGAGGGAAAGTCGATCGGGGGCGTTATCATCTTCATAGACAGCCTTGATTTGAGTTCCTGGTTCGATGGCCTGGGACACATTGGACTCAAGCTTGGAAGGATTGCTTGTATATTCCTGGCCCGAAGGTTTTACATGTGTCCAGGAAGATTCGGTTGACAGGGGAATAAGCACATGCGGTGCGGTCAGCGAAATTATGGGAATCGGCTGATTTACGCTCATATACTCAGGATAAACTGAATCAAGGGAAAACAACATGTCTGCGCATCCGTCTGGGATTGAATAATATCCCGAAGGGGTTCCCACATACGCATTCCCCGATTCCATGTCAAGGTAAAGGTCATACTCAAGGGTGAAGCCGGCGGTCAGTAAGGCATGAAGTTTGTATCCATGAGTGTTCTCCGACATTTCGGGCTTGCCGCCTTCAAAGACTAGGTCTGACGGTATGCCGGTGAAAGAACCCGTGCAATTGATTGGAGTGGGCTCATCATCACCGGACAATACAATTTCAAGAGATAAGGGCATCAGAAGGAACTCCATGACGGAAGGCTCAAGCAGATAGTACTTTTTTGACAGCAATCCTTTTTCTATCAGCCCGATTCCGGACCAGGGATTTATTAAGACCGTATAATCCATTGTTATATCCGGCTTATATGTAACTTGGAGGGTACCCCTGTAAAACTCGTTGAAATCGGTAATTCCGGACTTTTCGGATGACCGGACGGCATCAAGCAACACATTGCTTCCACCCAGATCTGCATCGTAGCATACAGCTGGTTCAGCAAAGCCGTCGCCGGCAAAAAAGCAAGCATCAAAAGCCAGTGCTCCTCGTTGCGTCACAAGATAGAACGCAGCAAAAACGGCGGAGCATAGTAGAGTTACTACTAATAAGGCAATTACTATTTTTTTCATCTTTCCCTTCCGCTGCCGGGATAGCCCTTGATTTCATAGGGAACAAGTCGAACCGACATCCTGATGCATTGGCATATAATCAGTGCAACTTAACCATCCAAGCATATTTTACCACAAAAACAAAGGGAGAAAGACAGCCGGAAGCATCAGTCCTCCGACAACTTGTGTTTGACGGTTGATTTGCACATATGACTACGATTCTATCAGCCGCCCGTCCGTTGTAACGGTCACAACATTCCAGGGCAGGTATTTACCGCTCTCGATCATGGCATTTTTGACGGCGTTTGAGAGGCCGCTGCAACAGGGAACCTCCATTTTTAGAACAGTTATGCTGCTTATGTCATTATTCTTTATTATTGAGGCCAGTTTTTCAGTGTAGTCCGTCATGTCAAGCTTGGGGCATCCGATTATTGTTACACGATCCTTGATGAATTTCCTGTGGATATCGGCATAAGCATAGGCTGTGCAATCTGCGGCAACCAGAAGCCGGGCGTTATTAAAGAATGGTGCCTTTACGGGAACCAACTTGATCTGAACCGGCCATTGCTGCAGCTCGGAGGAAATATGGACAGACATATTTCCTTGATCTCTGCTGTTTCCGGACTCATACCGGATTGTGCGGGTCTGTGATCCCGGACAACCGCACTCTGTGGGAGCTGAAGAACAGGAAGGCGATCCAGTGGTTCTTGCCTTGACGGCTTCCTCGTCATATTCAGCGGCATCGCGTTCCTCGAGCGTTATTGCACCTTCCGGGCACTCGGGAAGACAGTCTCCCAATCCATCGCAATAAGATTCGGAAATCAAGCGAGCCTTCCCGTCAATCAGCTGAAGGGCTCCTTCGTGGCAAGCACTTATGCAAAGACCGCAGCCATTGCATTTTTCCTCGTCGATATGTATTATTTCTCTTTTCAAAAAATCAGTCTCCTCTATGCAATTATCTGTGCCATTGCACAGACAATCAAAATATAATATAATTTCAACATAATGCCGGTAACATATGTTACGATTGGAGGAAATATGTACAGGACATATATCAAGACATTATCAGAAAACAAGTTGCTTCGGGGAATAGAACCAAATGAAATGGAACATTTGCTGGGCTGTATGAGGCCGGTAACAAGAAAATATAAAAAGGGTGATGTCGCAGCAGTTGAGGGAAGGGATCTTTTTGGAATCGGTCTTGTGCTTTTTGGAACCATGGGAATTTTAAAGACAGGAATTACAGGAAACAGGATAATACTGGGGTCCGTTGGAAAAGGAGACTTATTTGGTGAAACCGCGGCATTTGCTCCCGAAAGATTGTGGCCGGCGACGGTAGAAAGTCTGACCGACTCCATGGTGATGTACATAATCCCGGGAAGCATAGTGCGGCAGTGCTCGAATGCATGCGAGGCACACCGCATAATACAGCAAAACATGCTTGGAATCTTATCGGAAAAGGCTGTTAACCTTACAAAAAGGATTGAATACATGGCTATAAAAGGATTGAAAACAAAAATCTGCACATACATTTATAATATTTATTTGAAAACAGGAAAGAGTATCATAGATTTACCCCTGAAGAGATATGAGCTGGCTGAATTTTTCAACGTTGAAAGACCATCCTTATCCAGGGAGATGATTAACCTCAGGGATGCCGGCATACTGTTATTTTCGGGAAGACAGATTGAAATTCTGGATCCTGTGGGCATGAAGAAAATAGCGGAAGGAAACAGATTGTAAAAAAGGCCCCGCATATGCGGGGCCGTTTCATTCGTTGCTCTTAGACCAAAGATTTGTTATTAATAACTACTTCTTTTTGCTTTGAAGCAATCGCTGCAGTAAACAGGGCGTTCACCCGTAGGCTTGAAGGGAACCTGTGTCTTTTTCCCGCAACCTGCGCATACTGCATCATGCATCTGACGTTCGCCGCTAAAACGCGTTCTTTTGCGATTAGATCTGCAATCAGGGCATCTTTTGGGCTCATTGGAGAACCCTTTTTCTGAGTAAAACTCCTGTTCCGATACTGTGAATTGAAATTCTTCACCGCAATCGGCACATGTCAATGTCTTATCCTCGTACATATTCCTACCTCTTTCTCTGTACAAACTTTTTTTAATTGCTGTGGTATAGACGAAGTGTAGAAAACTTTCTCCAGGGTAACCGAGAAACCGACATTATCCCATGAGCATTTGATTCCACCAAGCGAATCTCCGCAACAATTATTCAAACCAACCGATTCAAACAAATGTGCTTTTACCGGGCAAGGGAATTTTCCCCTCACGGACAGTATTATATAGTATAAACATATTTAACACAAGAGAATTATTTTTTTAATTGAAAAACCTATCAAATGCACGGCAATTATTCACAAAAGAGGCTGAAAGCAGCCATTATTAACTTGTTATTACGGTTTTGGGGAAGGGTATCAATAATTATAATACTTAAAAGGAGGGTGAAGCAATGCTGAAACCGGGAGACAAGGCAGTTGATTTCATTTTAAAAAACCATGAGGGATCAGAGATATCCCTGAAAAATTTCGAGGGCAAGAAGGTAGTCCTGTATTTTTATCCCAAGGACAATACATCCGGATGCACCATAGAGGCGGAAGGGTTCAGGGATGTTTATGATGATATTCTGGATTCCGGTGCGGTAGTTATAGGAATAAGCCCGGACGGACAGTCCTCACATGATAAATTCAGGGAAAAGCTGGGACTTCCTTTTCATCTTCTTTCAGACGAAGACCATTTGACGGCTGAAGCATACGGTGCGTGGGGCGAAAAAAGCATGTATGGGAAAAAATACATGGGGATATTGAGGTCTACTTTCATAATGGGAGAGGATCGGTTGATATCACATGTATTCCCAAATGTTTCGCCAGAGGAGCATGCAGCCGAAATACTTGGAGCACTGGGCAAATAGAAGCGGCTTAAGACAAAAGACAATCTCTACAGCGCCTTGACACCTTCTTCGCCTGTGCGAATTTTTATGGCATTATCAACGTTATATACGAAAATCTTCCCATCGCCTATCTCCCCGGTATAAAGAACCCTTTTTGCGGTTTCAATCACAAGGTCGACGGGGACTTCGCAGACGACGGTTTCTATTTTGATCTTTGGGAGAAGCGTTATTTCAACGGGAGTCCCTCGGTACATCTCCCTTGAACCCTTTTGCATGCCGCATCCCATCACCTGGCTGACTGTCATGCCGGTAACGCCTATCGAGTTGAGAGCTTCCTTTAGTTCGTCGAATTTCGAGGGTCTGGTTATAATATCGATTCTTGTCATTTTGTCCATATGTTACCTCCGGAAATATTAAGCACATTCTAATATAAATCGATGAATAAATCCATTATAATGGATGAATAAATGCAATATTGGCATTGAATACGGAATTCAGGCAAAGTTCGATGGATAATATCTCCGACCGGCAGCATGTCAGAATTGCTATGCTATAGCCGGCAGGTGCAGTATGAGTCTGAAAAGGAGACGAAAGGAAGGATATTATGAAGATAATTGATATTCGGAGCGATACCGTAACAAAACCCACGGAAGAGATGAGGCTGGCCATGTATAATGCGGAGGTCGGCGACGATGTCTGCGGGGACGATCCCACGGTAATAGAACTTGAACAGGAATCAGCGAGAACCACGGGAAAGGAAGCCGCGATTTTTGTTCCAAGCGGAACATTTGGAAACCAGCTTTCTCTTTTTACACATTGCTCCAGGGGTAATGAGGTTATTTTGGACGAAAGCTGCCATATAGTCGAGCATGAGGCCGGTGCCGCTTCTATAATTGCCGGGGTCCAGCTGCGAGCCGTTGACTGCCCGTTGGGAATCATTGAACCTGAAGAACTTGAAAAGAGAATCAGGAAGGAAAAAGACATCCATTTTCCCGAAACGGGGCTTGTCTGTGTTGAGAATGCTCATTCAAGCGGAAGGACAATAGCTCCCGAAAAGATGAAGGATGTGTATGATGTTGCGCATAGACATGGCATACCCGTTCATCTTGACGGCGCAAGGTTGTTCAATGCGGCGGTTTCCATGGGTGTGGAAGCCGCGGAGATAACAAAACATTGTGACTCCGTTATGTTTTGCTTGTCAAAAGGACTTGGCGCGCCGGTTGGATCCATTCTAGCCGGAACCGGGGATTTCATTGAACGTGCCCGGTATAAAAGAAAAATCATGGGCGGAGGGATGAGACAGGCCGGGGTTCTGGCCGCACCCGGATTGATAGCATTGAAAAAGATGGCCGCAAGACTAAATGAGGATCATGTCAATGCGGGTTTTCTTGCAGAAGGACTTGGAAAAATTGCCGGAGTGAACGTATATATGGACAGAAGGGATATAAATATGGTTTTCTTCTGGCTTGATTTGGCCGTCGACCCCAATGATTTTAAAGATTATTTTCTTAAAAACGGTATAAAGGCGTATCCTCCAGACCAGGGAATTTATCGTTTTGTCACAAATTTCGGAGTGTCTGGCGAGGACATTGCTATTATCGTGGAAACAATGAAAGGTTTTGTCCAAAGCAGGGGATAAAGTCAATGTATTGAAAAGCAGATGCGTGAAATTCTTCGCATCTGTTTTTTTAATGCAAAAAAACCAATCGTAAAACATTAGTAAAATATTGATAAATAATTAACAAAAGGCTTGCACGAGCAGTATTTTTACAGGTATAATACTTATAAAAGATTGATAAATAATTGACAATCTTTTGGATGCGGTTGCCGCTGCAGACCTTGACATCATAGTTGAACACTATATACCGGGAACTTGGCGGCGGCCGTTTTTCACAGGAAACTTGGGGTTTTCCTATGAAGAGTAAACTTAGTCCGGATCATAATCATGATGATACAGGCTGCATCCGTGTGCTACATGAAACGAAATGACGGATGAAAACACGGAATGCATCAATCGCAGGAATCTGATCCGGCGGGGATTAAGAAAGAATAACGGGGTGCATCAATGTTAAAAAATGAGACGCAGTGCGGATGCTGTGAAATCAATGAAAATGAGAAATTTTCACTTCTTAAGCAAATAATAGAAAAATATGAGGCGAAGGAAAGCAATCTTATTCAGATTCTTCATATGGCGCAGGCAATCTTCGGCTACCTGCCGGAAAATGTTTTGACAACCATAGCTGACGAGATGAGTCTTTCCATGTCAAGGATACAGGGAGTCGTTTCATTTTATTCCCTGTTCTCAACGCAGCCCAAAGGAAAGCACTCCATAAAGGTCTGCCTCGGAACCGCCTGCTATGTAAGAGGCGGAAGCAAGATAGTGGACAGAATAAAGGAACTGCTGGACATCGATGTCGGCGAAACGACCACAGACATGACTTTTTCACTGGAAGTCATGAGATGCATCGGCGCCTGTGGGCTGGCTCCCGCAATTGCGATAGACGATACCGTTTATAAGCGTGTGAACCCGAATAAACTTCGTCAGATCCTTGCACAGTATGAATAGGAGGATTGCTGTATGAGTTCAAAATCAATCAATGGAAGAAAGCGCCTTGAAGAAATAAAGAAAGAGTATCTGGAGAGGCAGAAGCAGTATGATTACACCATCCTGATATGCTCGGGCGCCGGATGCATCTCATCGAACTGCGGAGCTGTGAAGGACGCTCTTGTAAAGGCGCTGGTTAAGCTTTGCCCAGATAAGAAAATAGATTTAAAACTGACGGGGTGCATGGGGACATGCAACATCGGGCCCGCGATGATAGTAAAACCAGGGGATGTCTTTTACTGCAACCTTGAGCCTTCGGATATGGAGACCATTGTACGCAAGGATATAATCGAAGGCGGGATAGCAACGGAATTCTGTATAAAGGACAAAGACACAGGCGAACCGGTTCCTTTCATCAAGGATATAGATTTCTTCAGAAGGCAGCAGAAGATAGTGCTGAAGAACTGTGGGAGCATTGATTGTCTGTCGCTCGAGGAATATGTGGTAAACGATGGTTACCTGGGGTTGTATAAAGTTCTTTCCGAAATGAACCCCGACGATGTTATTTCCGAAATGGCCAGATCCGGGCTAAGGGGAAGGGGCGGCGGCGGTTTTCCGACAGGACTGAAGTGGAAGCTTGCCAATAAAAGCCCCGGGAATGAGAAATATGTAATATGCAACGCCGACGAAGGAGACCCGGGTGCATTCATGGACAGAAGTCTTTTGGAAGGAGACGCACACAGCCTGATAGAAGGAATGGCAATAGCGGCATATGCGATTGGCGCGAACAAGGGATATGTGTATGTCAGGGCTGAGTATCCACTTGCGGTCGAGAGGCTGGAGAATGCCCTTGAACAGGCAAAAAAAGCAAATCTTTTGGGAATGAATATCTTTGAAAAAGGATTTGACTTTGACATTGAAATAAGAATAGGGGCAGGCGCTTTTGTATGCGGGGAAGAAACCGCACTGATTGCTTCTGTTGAAGGCCAGAGGGGCGAGCCGAGACAAAAACCCCCGTATCCTTCCGAAAAAGGGTTGTTCGGAAAACCGACCATAATAAACAATGTGGAGACTTTTGGGAGTGTAAGGAGCATAATACTGAACGGTGCGGACTGGTTTTCGCAGATCGGAACCGAAAAAAGCAAGGGAACAAAGGTCTTTGCCCTGGCGGGAGATATAAATAATACCGGAATAATCGAGGTTCCGATGGGAATTACACTGGGCGAGGTCATTTTTGACGTGGGCGGCGGAATACCCAGGGGCAAGAAATTCAAGGTGGCGCAAACGGGAGGTCCATCCGGAGGTTGCCTTACGGGCGAGCATCTTAATGTTCCAATGGATTATGACTCTTTGATTGAGCTTGGAGCAATCATGGGATCCGGAGGTCTGATATGCATGGATGAGGATACCTGCATGGTTGATGTGGCGAGGTTCTTCATGGAGTTCGTTCAGGATGAATCATGCGGTAAATGCGTGGCTTGCAGGCTGGGAACGAAAAGAATGCTGGAAATACTTGAAAGGATTACAAAGGGAAAAGGAAAGGAAGGCGATATCGAGAAGCTCGAGAAGCTCGGAAAGGCGATAAAGGACACGGCCTTGTGTGGACTCGGACAAACGGCGCCCAATCCTGTATTAAGCACTATAAAATACTTCAGGGAAGAATACGAAGAACATATCAGGGACAAATACTGCAGGGCGGGTGTCTGCTCGGATCTTTTCATATCCCCATGTGAAAATGCGTGCCCGGCCGGGGTCAATGTTCCCGGCTATATAGCCCTCGTTGCAGCGGGAAGGGTGAAGGACGCATACAATCTCATCAGAAGAGAGAATCCGTTCCCGTCGGTTTGCGGAAGGGTATGCACGCACCCTTGCGAAAGCAGGTGCAGAAGGGCTCAGCTGGACGATCCGATTGCAATCATGGATTTGAAGAGGTATGCCGCCGACGAAGCAATGAAGGATACAAGTCCATTCTCTGATATCATTTCAAGGAAAAGGGATAAATCGGTCGGGATAATCGGAGCGGGGCCGTCGGGACTTACATGCGCGTATTATCTTGGCAGACTGGGATATGATGTGACGGTCTACGAAGCGGAGAAAATAGCGGGCGGGATGCTGGCCTATGCCATACCGGAATACAGGCTCCCGAAGGAGATACTCCAAAAAGAAATAGACACACTGAAACAAATAGGTATAAAAATATTGACTGAAACAGAAGTCGGAAAGAATATAACCTTCAAAGAAATAAAGGAAAGACACGATTCCATATATATAGCGACAGGAGCACAGGTCTCAAGGGAGATTGGAATCGAAGGCGAAAAAATGTCCGGAGTATATCATGGCCTCGACTTTCTGAAGGATGTCCACCTTGGAAGGCTTACTGAAGTCAGCGGCAAGGTTATAGTCGTTGGCGGCGGGAACACGGCGATTGACGCGGCAAGGGTTGCACTCAGGCTTGGAGCCGATGAAGTTCATATCCTGTATAGGAGAACCAAAAAAGACATGCCGGCGGACTGCAGGGAAATAAATGACGCAATTGATGAAGGAATCAAGATCCACCAGCTTATGTCGCCGGTGGCGTTCAAGGGGAACGGAAAGATTGAATTTGTCGAATGCATGGAAATGGAACTGTGTGGTTTCGATTCGAGTGGAAGAAAGATTCCAAGGGAGTGCAGTGGCAAAACCGTCAGGATAGAGGCAGACATGGTAATTCCGGCGGTCAGCCAGTACTCGGATCTTCCGTTTGTCAGCAAAGAAGAGGTTCAGCTAACGAAATGGGGAACATTTGTCGTAGACAGGGACACACAGATGACCACGATGGAAGGAATTTTTGCCGGAGGGGATGTAGTAAGGGGATCCGATGCTGTAATAACGGCTATAGCCGACGGCAAGAAAGCTGCATCTGCCATTGATAAATTTCTGGGCGGCACAGGAATACTGAACAAAGGCAGGGAAATAGAGATACCGATGAGTTTCGACGAATCGGAATTGGTAGAGCACGAAAGATTCGAGATGAAATGGCTTGATCCAAAGGACAGGAAAGGAAATTTCAATGAAGTTTCACTGGGATTCCACAAGCTGAATGCTACTGCCGAAGCGATGAGGTGCCTGCGCTGCGACAGGCGGGAAGGTTAGGCGAAGATATGATAAATCTGACTGTCAATGGGAAATCCGTCAGTGTTCGGGATGGAGCTACAATCCTGGATGCCGCTAAGCAACTTAATATCAAGATACCGACCCTGTGCCATCTTGAGAACATCCATAAAACCGGCTCATGCAGAATATGCATGGTTGAAGTCGAGGGAGCAAGGACTCTGCAGGCTTCGTGCGTAACACCGGCTTCGGAGGGAATGGTGGTTAGGACGAACACGGAAAGAGTGCGCGAATCAAGAAAGATAATGTACGAGCTTATCCTTTCCGACCATCCGAAGGACTGTCTGAGTTGCTCAAGGAACAAGAGCTGCGAACTGCAGGCTGTCGGTGAAATAATACAGGCTGATGAAAGCAGCTATGAAGGAGAGAAATCGAAGGAATATATAGATGAAAGCAGTCCTTCCATAGTCAGGGATGCCGCAAAGTGTATTCTTTGCAGGAGATGCGTCACGATATGCAATGAAGTGCAGGGGGTGGGAATTCTTAATGCACAGGACAGGGGATTCGCCTCGGCAATAAGCGCCGGCGGAAAAACCCTGCTGGGAGAAGCAGCATGCACAAACTGCGGACAATGCACGGTGGTATGCCCGGTGAACGCGCTGCATGAAAAGGATTCGACACAGGACGTGTGGGCTGCGCTTGCAAATCCCACAAAGACGGTTGTAGTACAGACCGCCCCCGCGATAAGGGCGGCGTTGGGCGAAGAATTCGGTTATGAGGCAGGTACGCTTGTAACTGGGAAAATGGCCTCTGCCCTCAGGGACATGGGATTTGACCAAGTATTCGACACAAACTTTGCGGCAGACCTTACAATAATCGAGGAGGGAACGGAGTTTCTGAACAGAATTGTGGGGATGCTTTATGATAAGGGAGCAATCCCCGTGGAAAAGATAGATGAACTGGGACTTCACAGGAATATCAATGCATCGATTCCTATGATAACCAGCTGCAGTCCGGGATGGATAAAATTCATAGAGCATTATTACCCGGGCCAGCTCGACAACGTTTCATCCTGCAAGTCCCCGCATATGATGCTCGGTGCGCTTGCCAAATCATATTTCGCCGAAAAGATCGGTGTAAGGCCGGAGGATATGTATGTAGTATCCATAATGCCGTGCACTGCAAAAAAATATGAAATAACCAGACCGGAAATGGTCAATGGCGGAGTTGCGAATGTTGACGCCGTCCTGACGACAAGAGAGCTGGCTAGGATGATCAAGGAGGCGGGAATTAATTTTGAGGAGCTTGAGGAGGGCGGCTTCGACAGTCCCCTTGGGCTTTCTTCGGGAGCCGCCGATATATTCGGTTCAACCGGAGGCGTCATGGAAGCGGCACTCAGAACGGTTTATGAGCTGGTCACCGCAAGGCAATTGCCTTTTGATAAGCTGCATGTCACCCCTATCGTGGGACTTGAAAGAATAAAGACCGCAGAGATTGTGATTGAGAATGCAAAGGAAGAGTGGGCTTTTCTCAATGGTGTCAGTGTGAAAGTAGCTGTGACGAGCGGCCTTGTGGGGGCAGGAATCCTGATGAATGAAATAAAGGGTGGAGAAAGTCCATATCTTTTCATAGAAGTAATGGGATGCCCGGGCGGATGTATAAACGGAGGCGGACAGCCAAGGCCCAGGGATGAAAAGACAAAGGAAAAGCGAATGGCTGCATTGTATCGGGAGGACGAAGGCAAACAGATAAGAAAATCCCATGAGAATCCTGACATTGTTAAGATATATGAGGAGTTTCTTGGAAAGCCCCTCGGACACACATCACATGAGTTGCTGCATACCACGTACACTGTACGCGGCAGGCATGGTGCGGCAAACTGACAATTCTGATTTATTTTCACTTATTTAAAGCCGCCGGGCCAGAATGACTCCCGGCGGTTTTGTTTTATTTCCATGACCTAGCCGGCAGATTTTTTGATTTGACAGAAAAATCAGGGTGCAATATTATGAAACAGTAAAAATATGGCGGGGTGTTCGTATTATGTTGTACAGAAGGTTAATCAGGGAAGAAATGAATGAGCTGAAGAAGCTCCAGTCCATAGTGTATTTCATGAAATATGATGAAAATGAAGAGCAGTCGTCCACCCGGACGGATGAACTGAGATGGGAGTTCGCAAGGGGTGCCTTTACAGAAGATGGAAAACTGGCTGCGGTTATGGAAATAATCCCTTTCAAAGCATATCTAGACGGAAAAACAGTAGGCTCGTCCGGCATAGCCGGCGTGGCGACATTGCTTGAGCACAGGCGCGGCGGTGCAGTAAAAACACTTCTGAAGAATGCATATAATGAAATGTATGAAAAAGGGGACGTAATGTCATACCTTTATCCATTTTCACATGAGTACTACAGAAAGTACGGATATGAACAGGGAAGCTTCAGCAATCTGGTAAAGGTCGATATAAAGCAACTGAAGGAATCAAAGACTCCCGGATATACCAGGCAGTATTTCCCGGGCGAATGCCTGGATGACATCAAGTCGGTATATGCTGATTTCGCGCAAAACTTCAACTGTTGCATCGCAAGGGAA
>JAWOIG010000169.1:0-12590 GCA_046484775.1 Clostridia bacterium
ACGAAGAAGCAGCGCCAGGCTGCCAAGGCTGTCAATTTCGGTCTTATTTTCGCCATGGGGGCGCGGGGGTTGCAGGCCTATGCACAGGATACTTATGATGTCGAGATGAGCCTTGAGGAAGCCGAGGAGTTCAGGGACCGTTTCTTCAGGGCATACAAAGGAATCAACGACTGGCATAACTCCATTAAAAAAAATCCGCCGAGGGTTTCACGCAGCCTTGCCGGCCGCAGGTACTTCCATCGCGAGGACGAGGGTCTGGCGGGATTGTACAATACTCCTGTACAGGGAAGCGCAGCCGATATAATAAAGAATGCGCTGGGTATGCTCGCCGGGACCCTGAAGGGTACGGGTGCAAGGATAATTGCAGTGGTCCATGATGAGATATTGCTTGAGTCACCGGCTGAAAACGCACTGAAGGTTGCCGGGATTCTCAAGGAGACCATGGAGCATGCAGACGGCGGGTTCATGCCCGACGTGCCTCTTGCGGCAGAAGCGCAGGTAGCGTCGAGCTGGGCTGAAAAACAATGATTCCCATCTTTCGGCAGATTACAAACATATAAAGCCTGTCCTTTGGGATTCCGCTTCGCCTTATACGACAGGAAGTTAAAAACAGCCCCGCCGCCTTAAGCAGCAGAGCTGTTTTTATATGATTTTTCAGGTACTATTCTATTTCTATCTTCCCAAGATTCGTTCTGGCGGTAATGCTCATTTTCTTTTCGGCCGAATCATAGTTTTCGGTCCTGCCCGCATATTCCATGCCGTCGCTGACTGCGCATGGGAAATTGACAATCACCTTGCCGTGCCTGCCCGCATGGGCCTTGAACATCGTGCCTGTGTCCTTCGGAAGCATAATCCTTACATTGCCGTTGGAAGTCCTGAGGTTCATTATCCCGTTCTTGCCGACGGGCGAAATATTTTCAGCATGTATGGACGCATTGCTGGTGTTTGCCTCCAGCATATCGGCGCTGCTTTGGTAACACCTTATCCCGCCGTTGGTCGTATTTGTGTCAAGCAGCCTGCATTCGGACTCCGATATGGTTATGGAACCGTTGGTTGTATTCATGATGGCTTTTTCCGTCAGGCACTTCTCGCATGTGATACCACCGTTCTTGGTCAGTACTTTTATAGCGGGGCTTTCAACGCCTCTTATTTTTATGCCGCCGTTTTTGGTTGTCAGCTCGATATCATCGGCTTTCAATGGAATACAGTTCACGCCGCCGTTCTTGCTGCTTATGCTGATCTTTCCATATTTGATGGCGGGAATCCCAAGCTCGATTCCCGCGCCACCCTCCACGCCGGTTGCATCTATCATCAGTTTTTTGCCGTCATGTTCAATAATGATGTTTTCCATTGGATCCTTGACATCCTTTTTCGTATATATGCTGAAGACGACGGTAATTTTGTCTTCGCCGGGCGACATTTTCACTCCACCGTTCTTAGTGGAAATCTCGAGGTCCATTCCCTCTTCCGCATTATATGAGAAATGCCTTTTCTCAACCGTGTTCAGCCAGTTCCCAAGGTTGATTTCCGGAAAATTCCTAAATGCCTTCTGGGTCGTATCAACCACATCGCTGACCATGTTCTCAAGCCCCTCCGCCATTTCCTCCATCTTTTCCTCGAAGGACGTCTTGCCGGGCTTTTTCTTTTTGTCAGGACCGGCTGCCGCACTGCCTTCTTCCCCGTCCGGGCCTTCGATGGCTTCTATAAGTTTCGCAGCGTCCTCATTGGTAATCTTACCGTCCTGCACCATTTTCAAAATCATCAGTATTTCATCTCTGGATTTCATGGTATCACCTCTTGCTCCTTATTAATTCAACCGCTTCCTCGATGCTGAGTTCGCCTTTTTCAAGGCTTTCCAGCACATCCGTATTTCCGGCCTCAGGCTCGGCTGCCATATCGAGCCCAAGCGCAGCGGCCACTTCGTCAAGCCTTCCCTTTACCGTGGGATATGATATTCCCAGCTCCTTTTCCATTTCCTTTATGCTGCCCTTGCATTTTATGAATGTTTTTACAAACTCCAGCTGCTTATCAGTAAGTTTTGAAAAACCCGAAACATAGAAATTGCCGGTCATCTGCATATCACAGGAAGTACAGCTTACCTTCTCAATCTTCAGTTCTCCTCCGCACACGGGGCACTCTCCCGGAACATTGAATTTTTTCATTGCCCCACCTCCATTCAAATTATGGTTGAATTATACATCCTGTTTCAACATATGTCAACCGTTATATTAATATTTTAAATATTGTACTTAATTAATTAAATTTTATTATTAATTATTATTAGTTCTTATATTGATTATACGGTTTTTCCAGTCTAAATTTGCATGAAGGATACCGAGAGCATATGCGATAAACACCTCTTGAACCTCTTTTATATAGAAGCCGGGCCCCGCATCTCGGGCAGAAGCCCGCCCCTATCTTTCTTTCACGTGCCTGAAGCAGTTCCCTGTGCCTTGCCTTGATTCCCGCCGACCTTATAACAATTCCGCCTATTGATGTTGCCATCCTGTCCCTCGCCCTTCGATCCGCGGTTCCCCTGCCTAAAATATCCATCACCGTTTTCCTTAGCGACAGGGGTGTCGTTATGGGAGTCCTTGTGTTGACCTCTGCTTTCGTACCGATGGAAAGGCAAACAACGGAGTGAAGCATACCTTCGTCAAGACTCGGACAGTTTTGCTTGAGCATCCTGATATGGTATGAATTTTGCCTTATTGGATTCAGAACCTTTTTCACATGTCCCCCATTTGAGGATTTCCAGTACTTTTCCCTCGGGCTTCCGCTTATATCTCCACCGAAGCTCTTGGTTTCCACGACAACAATGCCCCTATTTGAAACAATCAGATGGTCTATCTGAGTATAAAGTCCGTCATAGGCAGGTATGTAAATGTTATTCATCACGATATATTTATTCTTATTGAGAGTCATGAGCACCAGCCTCGCGGCAAACTCCGCCAGAAATCCCCTGGGACCGGGGAAAGAAAAGAAGCCGCATATCGAAATGGCAACAGCCAGCAAAATAGGATAAAACATAAACCCTCCCGGCTAACATTACCATTATTTGTCACTTATGTAAACACCTGCACCACTCGTAAAAATCAAACAGTTGCCTTGGGCAATTGTTTGAAATAATGTATAAATGTATAAAAATATCAAACAGTTGCCTTGGGCAATTGTGCGAAAAATCGCTTCGATATATAAAAGAGCAATATAAATCAATGTTTTTTATATAAATACTTGATTTCTGCGTCATGATATGTCAAACAGTTGCCTTGGGCAATTGTTAAAAAAATGTATAAATGCATAAAAAAATCAAACAGTTGCCCAAGGCAACTGTTTGAAGATGCTGTTTTGTTTTATTGGCGGGGGTTTATTTGCCGCAGCATTTCTTGTATTTCAGGCCTGAGCCGCAAGGGCATGGTTCGTTGCGCCCGACTTTGTTCGATACCGCGGTGTTGTCCCTGTTGAATTGTTTCCGGATCTCATCGCGTTTTTCAGCCGGGAAAATATCTTCCCACTCTTCGAGCAGATACAGCCAGTTAGCTTTAGCCGCATGCATATTATACAGGAGTTTTTCAAAGTCGATAGACATGTCAATCTCGCTGTCTTCCGTGAGCTCGTCTAGCTCAAGGGGTTTTGCAAGGCTTGTATTGATTCCGTCGAGGAAGCCGGCGAATACCGCCGGGTCCATGCCGAATCTTTCGGCCAGCACGCCGCAGCTCCCCTTGAGCACTCCGGTGCCTTCGGCAAGAATAGCCGAATAGGCTTCACTTTCTTTTTCAAGATATTTATCGAAATAGCCTTTGTTCCCGCCATCTATGTTTTTCAACCACATTTCATGAATCTTCATAATTATCGGATTATCCTCTCATCATTGTCCTGTTTCAACCGCGAAACGAAGTCGGCCAGTTTCATCGCGCCGATGTCGCCGTCCTTCCTGCATCTGACGGAAACCGCACCATCCTCTTTTTCCTTGTCGCCCACCACAAGAATGTATGGGATCCTCTCGTTCCTGGCTTCCCTGATCTTGTACCCGAGCTTCTCGTTGCGAATGTCCGCCTCGACGTGGAATCCCCCGGATTCAAGATGGCTCTTCACTTCATATGCATAATCGTCATGAGCGCCGGATATCGTCAGAATCCTCGCCTGTACGGGAGCCAACCATGCCGGGAACGCCCCTTCAAAGTGTTCCGTCAGGATGCCGAAGAACCTTTCGATCGACCCAAGCAGCGCCCTGTGTATCATGTACGGCCTTTCCTTGTCCCCGTTGCTGTTTATATAGGTCAGGTCGAACCTTTCGGGAAGATTGAAGTCGAACTGAATCGTCGAACACTGCCATTCCCGGCTGAGCGCATCCTTTATCTTGATGTCAATCTTGGGCCCGTAGAATGCGCCGCCGCCCTCGTCAACCTCGTACTCGAGGTTTTCTTCGTTAATGACCTTTTCAAGAGCCGCAGTTGCGTCGTCCCAAAGCTCCTTTTCACCCACGGACTTTTCCTTTGGCTTTGTGGCAAGATAAAGCTTGAACTTCTCAAATCCAAACGACTTCAAAATATGAAGGCAAAACTTAACCGTCCTGCGGATTTCGTCCGGCATCTGGTCCTTCCTGCAGAACAGATGCGCGTCATCCTGCGTAAATCCCCTGACTCTTAAAAGACCATGCAGAACTCCGCTCTTCTCATATCTGTATACCGTTCCAAGCTCCGCCCACCTAAGCGGCAGGTCCCTGTAGGAATACAGCTTGCTTTTGTATATCGCAATGTGGAAGGGGCAGTTCATTGGCTTGATGTAATATTTGTTTTCGTCGACATCCATCGGCGAATACATGTTTTCATCATAGAAACCAAGATGCCCGCTCGTTTCCCAAAGGTTGGCCTTCCCAATATGGGGAGAATACACGATCTCATATCCATTCTTAAAGTGTTCCGACCGCCAGAAATCCTCTATCAGACTGCGCACGCGCGCCCCCTTGGGATGCCAAAGCACCAGGCCGGCACCGATGTAATCCTGTATGGAGAAGAGCTCGAGCTCCTTGCCCAGCTTCCTGTGGTCCCTCTTTTCCGCCTCGGCGAGAAAATCAAGGTATTTCTTCAGTTCCTTCCTGTTGTCAAACGCCGTTCCGTAAATCCTCTGAAGCATCTTGTTCTTCTCGCTGCCCCTCCAGTAAGCTCCCGCCACCTGCATCAGCTTGAAGCTCCTGACTCTTCCAGTCGACGGAAGGTGGGGTCCCGCGCAGAGGTCCGTAAAATCGCCCTGTCTGTAAAATGATATTTCCGTGTCCTCCGGCAGCTCCTCTATAAGCTCAACCTTGTATGGCTCGTCCATATCCTTCATCAGTTTGATTGCCTCGTCCCTGGGCAGGACAAACCTGACAATTTCATTATCCTCGTCGATTATCCTCTGCATCCCGGCTTCGATTTTTTCAAAGTCAGCCTCCGAGAATGTCGTCGCTATGTCAAAATCATAATAAAAGCCGTTTTCAATCGCGGGGCCGATGGCAAGCTTCGCATCCTTGTACAGCCTTTTGACTGCGTTCGCCATTATATGGCTCGCAGTATGCCTGTAAACCTCGGCTCCGCCCTCGTCTTCGAATTTCAAGAGGTTAAGACGCGAATCCGCTGTAATCGGCTCAAGAAGCCCGGAAAGCTTTCCGTTTATTTCCGCCGCAACGCAAACTCCGGCAAATCCCTCGCTTATGTCCCGCGCCACCTGAAGTGGATTCACACCCGCCTCATACTCCTTCACACTTCCATCCTTAAGTGAAATCCTGATCATGTTTCTGCTCCTTTCGTCCCCGGGGCGAATATATAAAAACCCGCCACCCGGATATAATCCAGGGGCGGGATATTTCCCACGGTTCCACCCTGATTGGCGCAAGCGCCTTCTCATTGATGATTATAACGTAATCAACGCTTCCGCTCCGGGGTGGTCTTGGGCAAATACTTTTCCGCGGCGGCTTGCAGCCATGGCCTCCGCTCTCTTTTCGAAGTGATTCGCTTACTCTTCCCTTCATTGCGGTCGATAATTTATGTTTTTGGGGCTTACTGAACGCTTCCAGCCCATTCGGCCACCGCCGATGCCGAATATCCAGGATTACAGGTTATTCAGCTGTCCCTAATTATAGTACTTCGAAACTTTTTGTCAAGATTCGAGGTTCTTTAAAAGGATTTGTAATATAATTGAAATATAACTTGTCTTATATGGAGTGGATTAAATGAAAATAATAGTGGCTCCCGATTCCTACAAAGGCTGCCTGGATTCCGCCGCCGTCGCCCGTCATATTGAAGAAGGGCTGGCAATGGCTTTGCCGAACTCCGAAATCAGGAAAATACCGATTGCCGACGGAGGCGAGGGCACGGTCGAGGCCATGGTCGCCGGAGCCGGAGGCACGATTGTAAAATGCAGGGCGACCGGGCCCCTGCGGAATGAAACGGATACTTTTTTCGGCATACTGGCCGACGGCAGGACGGCCGTGATTGAAATGGCGGCCATCTCAGGGCTTATGCTGGTTCCAAAAAACCGCCGGAATCCAATGAACACAACAACATACGGAACCGGCGAACTGATACTGGAAGCCCTTGAACACGGCTGTACCGAAATAATAATCGGAGTCGGAGGAAGCGCAACCAGCGACGGTGGAATGGGCATGGCCCAGGCGCTGGGAATCGTTTTCTTTGATGCGGCAAGAAAGCCGCTTTCATACGGGGGCAGGCACATGGGCAGAATAAAATATTACGTGGACACGGGACTTGACCACCGGATACGCAAGGCGAATATAACCGTCGCGTGTGATGTTACAAACCCGTTTTACGGCGAATCCGGAGCCGCATATGTATATGCTCGTCAAAAGGGAGCCAACTCCCGTCAGGTTCGTGCGCTTGACAAAGGTCTGAGGAACATGGCCCTGGTCATCAAGGAAACATCGGGAATCGATGTCAATATGATTGCCGGCGCAGGCGCGGCGGGCGGGCTTGCCGGCGGACTTGCGGCATTCACCGGGGCGAAGCTGAAAAAAGGATTCGATATAGTTGCGGATGCTTGCCGTCTGGAGGAACTCATCAAGGATGCGGACCTGGTCGTCACGGGCGAGGGCATGACCGATGCCCAGACCGCCTTCGGCAAGGCTCCGGCAGGCATTGCGGGCATCGCAAAAAAATACAATGTGCCCGTCATATGCATTTCCGGTTCCCTTGGCGATGGCTATGAAGATGTTTACAATGAAGGCATTAGCGCTGTATTCAGCATATGCCCCGGACCCATGAGCCTGCGGGAATCCATGAAGAATGCCGGAAAATATATATCCGGTACGGCTTACAATGCCGCAAGGCTATTCATCGCAGGTAAATAATTCAATTAACCTTGTTGACCGGATTTCCTTTGATGAAACTTCGGAAATTATCAATGGCCGCATCCATCAAGCGCCGCCTCGCTTCGAACGCAGCCCATGCTATATGCGGGGTAACCAGACAGTTTGCGGCCTTTTGAAGCGGATTGTCTTCTTCGGGAGGCTCCTTGGAAAGCACATCCAGCGCGGCTCCGGCAATCCTGCCGTCATTCAGCGCATTCGCAAGGTCGCTTTCATTCACGACGGGACCCCTTGAAGTATTTATAAGCAATGCCGTCGGCTTCATCAGTCCGATCGCAGCGGAATCGATCATCCCCCTCGTTTCATCGGTCAGGGGGCAGTGAAGGCTGACTACGTCGGATATTGAAAGAAGTTCATCCAGCTCTTTATATGCAAAGCCCCGGAATTCGGCGGCTTTTTTACGGTTTCTCCCATAATAGACGACATTCATTCCAAATGTGCGTGCAAGCCTCGCGACAGCCATTCCGATGCTGCCCATCCCGATTATTCCCATGGTCTTGCCTTCAAGCTCCATCAGCGGATGATTGTGGAAAGTGAAATCCGCGCTACGGGCCCATTCCCCCGCCCGCACCGCCGCGCCGTGATCCCCAATGTGGTGACACAGCTCGAGCAAAAGGGCCATCGTGAACTGCGCTACGGCCGCAGTGCCATACCCGGGGACATTCGTCACCGTTATTCCCCTTGAAGCAGCCGCTTCCACATCGACTATGTTGTAACCCGTAGCCAAAACCCCAATGTACCGGACATTTTCCATCTGAGCGAGCGTATTCGCGTCAAGCGGAGTCTTATTCGTGAATATCGCCTGCGCATCGCCTATGTTTTTCAATATATCGGAAGAATCGGTCCTGTCGTAGACCGTGGTTTCACCAAGCTCTTCCAATCCCTTCCATGACAGATCGCCCGGGTTCAGGCTGTATCCGTCAAGAACCACTATCTTCATGCTGCCGTTCCTTTCCGCCTCAAAAACTATATGCTCCGTCCTTCCAGCTCCGCAAGCGGCCCCAGTTTCTGCATAATGATCTCAAACTGTTCCGGGGTCAGCGCCTGGTTGCCGTCACACAGCGCCTCGTCCGGGCAGTTGTGCGCCTCTATCATCAACCCGTCCGCACCGAGGGAAACCGCGGCTTTCGAGGCTGGCTCCACAAGCCAGGATATCCCGGTCCCATGGCTTGGGTCCACTATTACGGGCAGGTGGCTGAGCCTTTTGACAATCGGTATCGCGCACATGTCAAGCGTGTTCCTGGTGTATGTCTCGAAGGTTCTGATGCCCCGCTCGCACAATATTATGTTTTCATTGCCGCCGTTCATGACATACTCGGCGGACATCAGCCATTCCTCAATCGTCGAGGCAAAGCCTCTCTTCAACAGTATCGGCACCTTCAGCTTGCCCAGTTCCTTCAGGAGGCTGAAATTCTGCATGCTCCTGGCCCCGACCTGGATTATGTCGACATGCTCGACGAATTTATCAAGTACGGCGGCATCCATTATTTCGGAAACTATGGGCATTCCGGTTTCCTTTTTCGCAAGGATCAGCAGGTCGAGTCCTTCCTCTCCCAGTCCCTGGAAACTATATGGAGATGTCCTTGGCTTGAAGGCGCCCCCCCTGAGGAATCCGGCTCCGGCCTTCCTTACCTGCCTGGCGATTTCTATTATCTGCTTCTCACTCTCAACCGAACATGGCCCGGCCATCACAGCCAGTTTTTTCCCGCCGATTGTCTCGCCTGCCACCCTGACGACAGTTCCCTCCGGCTTGAAGAGCCTGTTTACCTTCTTGTAGGGCTCCTGTACCCTCATAACCTTGGCGACTATGTCGTTCTTTTCAAACCTGACCTCGTTTACGCTGATCGTGTCGCCGATAAGTCCGAGTATCGTCTGTTCTGCACCGCGAGAAACATCCACCCGCAGGCCTATTCCCTTTATTTCCTCTATCAGTTCATCGATTCTCTTTTCCGATGCATTGGGCTTTAATACAATAATCATTTTCTATTCTCTCCGTTCCCTTCCTAAAAAGGGTCTCTGCGAGCCCCTTCGTGCAATATTGACTTTGAAAGCTCGTTGTTCCGATTATTTTCCGTATGACGAAACCCCGGTATCGTTTGACGACAATACCGGGTATGGATAGATGTACCGGCTATTTTCCAGTCTTTTGTTCATTCTGTTCATTCCTCAGGCTTATTTTATACCAATTCTGTTTGAAAAATCAATCGGCTTGCATTTTCAGCCGGGACTTCATGAATCTTGCCGCAAAATCCGAGGCCAGACGGCTCACCTGACCGGAATTATCTCAATCCAGTACCCGTCCGGGTCCTCGATGAAATATATGCCCATCTTTTCATTCTCATAGCATATGCAGCCCTTTTCCTTATGAAAGGTGTGCGCCGCTCCGTAGTCGTCGGCGCGCAGCGCAATGTGGATTTCGTTGTCGCCCAGGTCATATGGTTTATCCCGATCCCGAAGCCAGGTCAGCTCAAGCCCATGGCCGGTTACCCCGTCTCCCAGAAAAACAAGAATGAAGCTGCCGTCCTGCGCCTGCTTCCTTCGGGTTTCAACAAGCCCCAGGTTTTCCTTGTAGAAAGCCAGACTTTTTTCCAAGTCGTATACATTGATATTGTTGTGGTTGAATGTAAATTTCATTTCAGCGCTCCTTGTAAAAATTTATCCTGTTGAAATATTCCCTGTTGGACAGGTCCTTTTCCACCTGCCTGAGGAAAGCAAAGTCGTCCCAAAAATGTATGGGGCAGACCATGCCGACCGGGACGTTCTCCATCAGATAGTCGATCGAAAGATATTTCGATTCCCCGAGCCTGCCGTCGACCGGGATGAAGGCAACGTCAAGATGCATCCGCCTGAGTTTGTCGATTTCCTTTTTGTAGTCTTTTGCCATTCTTAGGTTGTCATCCTCCGGTTCGCCTTCCCAATGCCACCAGTTGAGGTCCCCGGAATGAAATATTTTCCCTTCACCGGTCTTCACGACAAACGCCACTCCTTCGTCCGTGGATTTCAGCGCCGAAACCTCGACCGAACCGACTCTTATGGACTCCCCCGGCCTGACGACCGCCGCCGTACCGGCCCGAACCGGTATGTCGTATGAAAAGACATATCTAACATTGTCATGGAGTTCATTCCATTCGAGTATTTTTTTATCGAAATGATCCCTGTGGCCGTGGGATGCGAAAACATAGACAAATTCAAAATTTCCAAAAATAGAATCGTCGGGCCCCTTTTTGTAATAATCGAAAATGAAAAGGCTGCCGCCCGCCTCGACCGATACCCCGCTGTGGAAATGATAATTTACCTTCATATCAATCCCCGTCCCCGCTTCTGAGTGTAATCCTGACAATCTCGGGCCTTGCAAAAAATCTTGCAGGCGGGGTTATCGTACCCACGCCGCTCGTCACTATCAGCGTAATATCATTATATACGATTTCGCCATACCTGAAACGATTGCCGAATTCAGACGGGATGAAAGGCGCCCAGAGCCCGAATAAAGTGACCTGCCCGCCATGGGTATGCCCGCTCAGCATCAGGTCGGGCCTGTCCGTGTCAAGCTCCGCGATATAGTCGGGATTATGCGATACAAGGATGGTGAAGACATCTTCATCCCGGGCAAAAACCTGGACATCCTCGTCGTAGTCGCCCACTCCGGAAACATTGATCATGGAATTACCCTTTTCAATGAAGACGCTCCTGTTGTCAATGTCCGTTATCCCCGCAACGGCAAAACCATCCCTTGTTTCCTGCTCGCCGTCCCAGTGGTCGTGGTTTCCAAGGACTCCCATCACGCCGTCATTCGCCATAAGGCCGGTCAAGGCGCGGAATGCGGGGGCCACATAAGCCGGCCCACGGTGAACATAGTCGCCGCCGAGCAGCACGAGATCCGCCTCCATGGAGTTGATGCGCTCCTTGAGTTCCTCAACCCTATCATAAGAAACAAAGGGACCGTGGTGTATGTCCGAAACAAACACAATCTCATAACCGTCGAATTCCAGAGGGATTCTTTCATCATATATCGTGTATTCCGTTGTTTTGAGCCAGACCGGCTCGATGAAAAACACATAGGCTGCAAACCCTGCGATCACAAGCACGACGACAAGCAATATAATCAATATTTTAGCCGTTCCTTTTCCTCCGGGCCTGCGGTCGGTCATAGTAGCCCCCAGCCTGTTCAAATTGTTTTGCATCCTATCTTTCACACTTGACTCCTGTAATTTTTTTATACCCATTTTATCACTGTTTCCGGTGAAATAATTTGTTTGTGAAATTTTTCAGTAAAAAGGAATCAGGAACAGTTAGCTCTGCACTTCATTTTCCAACACTTTATTTACCCGTAAAGGAATATTCAACAATCAATCTTCCCTTGTTTCATCTCCGCAAATTATAAAAAAACCCGCTGAACAATTATGTTCATGGCTTTACACTCAAATGCTATATGAATTAATCATATCCTGTGGTACTGCAGAGTTCGTTGTTGGTTAAAGTACTATTAATCAAGTGTTTCAAACCTACCTGCAAACATTTATTATATGAATAATAGAGTTAAAATCTTCAATATGCCTCGGAAAGCATTTCGTCGAAATCAATAATGGTTTCATTTCTTCCGGTTTTTTGAAAATCCGTATTATAAACCACAGAAGCCCATTTTATGGAAGAGTCCATAATCTCTGTCGGGATATTCACTCTTTTCCCGAGACAGCTCACCGGAACGAAGCCTGTCTGGATGTCCTCAAAGATATATCGGGTGTCAATATCCGTTGGTGCAAAAACATTTTGATAAGCATGAGTGTTCTGAATTCGTTCGTAGAGATTTTGGCCTTCTGAACTGTAACGATCTTTCAACCATTCGTAAGCAGACTGCACATTGATACCGATCGCTTTGGCAACCGCCAGTCGTTCTTCATCAAGCTGCTCCAATACTCTTGATACAAGCGGAGTAATGCCTTCCAGATAATACCTAAATTGCCTCTTCGCTTCAATTCCCGTAATATTCATCAAGGTTGGCAACGGATGAAATATCATTCCGATATTTGACAGACCGGTTTCGATGACACTGCCGGCCGGTTCCACTCTCGGAAACAATTCAGAGAGGATATCCACCAGCATAGGTGTTTCCTTCTTTTTGTGGCCCGCTACTTTTAAGTCATTTTTAATCTCATGAATAACCGGGTGTCCGATATCTATGCAGCGGCAAGTAAACACAAACGTGTCCGTCTCTCCGAGAATGATCTCG
>JAWOIG010000210.1:0-13191 GCA_046484775.1 Clostridia bacterium
CTGCGGAGAAATATTTGGCGGAAAAAGAAAAATAGTTTTTATTATTTGTATTGTTCTATATTCCAAAAGGATTCGAGATTTGCATTTTTTTTCCTGTACCAGGCGACATACTCGCTCAAATGCCCGTTTGATTCGGTGCTGAAGTATCCGAAGCGCTCCATCATGTCTATGCGTACTTTTTCGGTCTTTGAATAGTCGGGATGCTTCTTCAGCGCGTCAAGCAGCAGATGATTCAAATCCTCGCCGTCATGCTTTATGCTTATATACCAGGTCTGGTGGTTGATGCCTGCGCATATGATGTCGATTTCGGACTGTTCATAGCCGAGCACCTTCGCAATGAGGGCGTGTCCTCCCTGAACCCCGTGGCAAAGCCCTATTGTATTGACGCCGCCGTATTTATTTGCCGCCCAGGTCATCATGGCGTTGGGATTCGCATAATTCAGCAGCAATGCGTTTGGGGACGAAACCTCCCGTATATCCTTGCAAAAGTCAAGCATGGCCGCTATCCCGCGCTGCCCGTACATGATTCCGCCGGCGCACAGCGTGTCGCCTACACACTGGTTGATTCCATGCCTCATGGGAATCTCCACATCCGTTTCAAAAGCCTCTATTCCGCCTATGCGAACCACATTGAAGATATAATCCGCGTCTTCAAGGGCCTTCCTTCGGTCGAGGGTGCTGTGTATACTGATATCAAGGCCATTCGAAGTTATGTCCCTCTGGCATAACTGCGAAACCATATCAAGATTGTCCTTGTTTATATCCGTGAAACTGATTTCCATATCCCTCAGCTCGGGTACTGCGAGCACATCCGCGATAAGCCTCCTGGTGAACCCGATGCTTCCCGCGCCGATGAAAGCTAGTTTTTTTGACATATGAGCATCCGCCTTTCCAAATCTAGTTCCATTGTAGATGCAGGCAAGACCAAATTCAATAGAAACAGCGGTTGATTCCGGGATAAGTTTGATTGGATACCGGAATTGCACATTTATGTTTCAAATATCGCAGGATTTCTGTTAACATTAAAATATAATCATTGCCCCGGGAGATTGCTATGAGATTGTTGCTTGTCGAAGATGAGAAGAACCTGGCCGGCGCCCTTTCAGGAATCCTGAAAAAAGAAGGATATGACACGGATGTGTCGTTCGACGGCTCAAACGGTCTAGACAATGCGCTGTCCGGAATCTATGACGTCATCATCCTGGACAGGATGCTTCCGTCGATGAATGGAATCGACGTGTTGAAGGAAATCAGAAGGGCGGGACTTTCAACTCCCGTCATCCTGCTTACCGCAATCGACGGAGCCGGAGAACGCATAACCGGACTTGACGCGGGAGCAGATGATTATCTGGCCAAGCCTTTTTCAACCGGGGAGCTGCTTGCGAGGATAAGGTCGGTTCTCAGGAGGAATACAAAGGAAATGAGGGAGGGAAAGGATATCTCGGCGGGCGGGATTCGCTTTGACCCCGGTCTTCTCATGGTTTACTGCGGCGGGAAGGAAATCAAGCTGACATTCAAGGAAGGCCGGCTTCTCGAGCTTCTTTTGCTAAATAAGGGCGACTGTATTCCGAAGGACAGGATATTCGACAAGGTATGGGGATTCAACACGGACTCCGAAATCAGTATTGTTGAAATCTATATACATCATCTGAGGAAAAAACTTCCTGAGGTGGATTGTGGTATTGTCATTGAAACCATAAGGGGGATAGGATACAGGCTGATGGAAACTGACTGAGGCATCATGACATCGGTTTCCCGGGTAATCCGGCTTGTCTGAAAACCATGCGGAATGTATAATTGGACAATGAGCGGAAACTTCAGACAAATTGAAAAAGAGGGGAAGGGTTTTCCAATAGCTCCGCATAATCCCCTGAAAAGTCTTCCGCGGCAAAAGGCCGGCGAGAGGAAATTCCGACTAAATAAAGGGTATCAACATGGATGATCAAAAAATAAGCATGTTCCAGGCCGGCGTGATATTCTCGGCATCGCTGTTTCTTTTCCTTGTGTTTTCCTTACTGAACCCGTTCGAGGATTTTTATATAGCAGGCACGGTCGGGGAACTCCTTCCGATTTTGATGCCTCCGGTCGCAGGACTGCTTATTTTCAAAAAGAGCCTGTCGGTCAACCTGAAGTTCAACCGGCTTCGCATTGCGGACGGGATTCTGGTAATGACGGCGGCGGCCTTTTTCATGCCGTTCAGCATGGCTGTCAATGCCCTGAACATGTGGCTTGTAAAAGTGGTGTTCGGAAAGAATATGTCGGTTGAAATACCTGTACCGCAGGACGGCGGGGAATTGCTGATAAGCATAATTGTAATAGGTGTGGTCGCAGCCGTCTGTGAGGAAATCCTGTTCAGGGGAGTCCTGCAGAGCAGCTTGGAAAAACTGGGCAAGGCCGGGATGTTCATGCTGGTGTCGCTGCTGTTTGCCGCGTTTCATTTCAACATAGAGCAATTCATGGGCTTGTTTGTGATATCCCTGTTCATAACATATGTGGTTTACAGGACGAATTCAATATTTGCCGGTATGATCGCACATTTTACAAATAATTCGATTGCGGTTTTGATATCCTATCTGGTGGCAAGTATGCCGGAGCAGATTATGGAGCAGGGTCAGGAGGCCGTGATGGGGACATGGCTTGAAATAGCCGTTATAGGTGTGGTCGTGATTTTGTTTTCTTCCGTTGCCGCCGTGCTTCTTTATATATTGCACCGCAGAACCGCCGGAACCAGGACGGAGATACCTGCTGCGATACAGCTGAAGTCAAGGGATATCGTATCATTTCTTCCCGGTGCCATATTGATGGCCTTGATGTTCCTTATCACGATAAGCGCATATATATTCATTCCGGCCGCGGGGTTTTGACATTGGATGTCCTATGCGTGTGCAAGGGACTAAAGTTTTGAAATATACCATTTGCATGTGGATACCTCGTATTTCATTTCGTAAACTTTCTCAATGTCTTCAATCAGGCTCTGAACCTTATATACAAGCATCCGGTTGCCGGCGATCTTTTGTTCGTCGCGCTGAAGGACGCGGTCGATTTTTACTACCACGGAGGAGCCGGCGCCGTCGGGCATGCGGAATTTAATCGGGGAAATCAAGCCATCCCTGGTGCTGACGCATATCATATCCACAGCTTTCATAATCAGTTTCATAACTCCAGAAACCCTCCGGTAAACTGAATTATACCGAACAAATGTTCGGTTGTAAAGATGCAAAATCAGTATGAGCCATAAAGGGTACCGGAGATGCCGAAGATTCCGGCGGGTTTGAACCGGCTCGTCCCGTTTATTCGTCCTTGTATCCGGACAGCCTTACAATCAGCTTTATAAGCTCGACCAAGGGTATGATGGCAAACGCAGATGCCGTGGTTATCAGCCACTGGCTTCCGGTAAGCGGAACGGTTCTGAAAATTCCGTTCAATCCGGGAATCAGAACGACCGATATCTGCATTATGCCTGCAAGGGCCAGGGCCGCGAAGAGAAGAGGGTTGGTGAAGAAGCCCTTTCTGAAGATCGTATTCGCGGTTGACCTTACATTGAGCACATGGAAAAGCTGTATAAGCCCAAGAACCACGAAAGCCATGGTTACTGCGGTTTCGGAGCCGAACCTGCCAAGGGCGTAAAAATATACCGCAAGGGTTATGAGCGCCTGGAGGATTCCCTGATAGATTATGTTTATTCCTATGATCCCCGAAAATAGATTTTTCGATGCGTCCCTGGGCTTCTTTTCCATTATTCCCGGTTCGGCCTTTTCCAATCCGAGCGAAAGCGCGGGGAATGAATCGGTTACAAGGTTGATCCAAAGTATGTGTATCGGAAACAGGAACCTCCAGTTCAGGAGCGTCGCGACGAATACGGCGATAACTTCGGCTGTATTGGCGGAAAGCAGGAACTGGATGGCCTTCCTGATGTTGTCGTATGTTTTGCGCCCTTCCTCGATGGCTACAATGATCGTGGCGAAATTGTCGTCGGCCAGTATCATGTCGGCAACGCTCTTTGCAACGTCCGTCCCGGTGATGCCCATTCCTATCCCGATATCGGCGGCCTTGAGCGAAGGTGCATCGTTGACGCCGTCGCCCGTCATTGCGACGATCTTGCCCTTGCTTTTCCAGGCGCGGACTATTCTCACCTTGTGTTCGGGGGAAACCCGCGCAAAGACCGAAAACCTGCTTATCTGCCGGGCAAGCTGGCCGTCGGTCAGCTTGTCAAGCTCCCGGCCCGTTATGACCTCGGAATCCTTGCTGGCCATTCCAAGCTGCCTGGCGATGGCAAACGCAGTGTTCCTGTGGTCGCCCGTTATCATGACCGGACGCATCCCGGCTTTCCTGCAGACCTTGATCGCATCCTTTGCCTCGGCCCTGGGCGGATCCATCATTCCTGTCAATCCGGTGAAAACAAGGTTTCTTTCAATATCGTCCTTGTTCGGTTCCCCGGCGATTTCATCGATATCCTTATACGCATAGGCAAGGACCCTCAGGGCGCCTTCGGCCATCGAGGCATTGGAGCTTTCAACGGCCTTTATGTCTTCGGCGGTTATACGGCGCACCTTGCCGTCGGAAAGTATCATGCTGCATCTGTCGATCAACATGTCCGGCGCGCCTTTTACAAGGGCCTTGAAGCCGTTGTCAAAACGATTTATCGTGGTCATCAGCTTTCGGTTCGAATCGAAGGGAAGCTCATATTCGCGGCTGTTTGTCCTCTCCATCGAAATTTTATTGAAACCGTGGTTGAATGCATACTGTACAAGCGCGGTCTCGGTGGGGTCGCCGGTTGTGCGGATTCCCTCGTTGCCGAGGCTCATCCTGGAATCATTGCACAGGACCATTATGTTCATGAGCATTTCCACGCTGAGGCTGTTGGCTTTCTCCGGATATTTTCTTACATTGCTGCCGGGTATGTAGAGCTTTTCCACGGACATTTGGTTCAATGTCAGGGTGCCCGTCTTGTCGGAGCATATTACCTGCGTGCTTCCGAGGGTCTCCACTGCCGGAAGCTTCCTGACGATTGCATTTCTCGACGACATTTTCTGAACACCTATTGCCAGAACGACGGTAACTATGGCCGGCAGACCTTCCGGTATGGCGGCCACCGCAAGGCTTACGGATGTCATGAACATGTCGAACGGATTCCTCCCCTGGATCATGCCCGTTATGAATATCAGGATGGCCGCGCCTATTACCGCTATGCTCAGTATCTTGCCGGTTGCATTGAGACGTTTTTTAAGCGGCGTCTCCGTCCCGATGTCTCCCTCGGCTATGTATTCCGCAATCTTGCCCACTTCCGTATCCATTCCGGCGGAAACGACGATTCCGCTGCCGCGGCCATAGGCGATTATGCTGGATGAGTAGGCCATGTTGACCCTGTCGCCGAGGGGAAGGCCTTCATCGGACAGGGCCGCGATGCTTTTGTCGACGGCGGCTGATTCCCCGGTAAGGGCCGATTCCTGAATCTTCAGGCTTGCACAATGAATCAGCCTCAGATCGGCCGGCACATAATCGCCGGCCTCGAGCTCGACAAGGTCGCCCGGAACGATGTCCTCGCGCCTGATGCTTATGGCAACGCCGTCCCTGACAACCTTGGCGAAGGGCTTGGACAGGTTCTTCAGGGCTTCAAGCGCTTTCTCGGCCTTGCTTTCTTGAAAAACCCCTATGGCGGCATTGATGATCACTATCGCCAGTATGATCACGGAATCCGCTATTTCACCCAGAACGCCGGAAATGATTGCGGCGGCGAGAAGGACAAGCACCATTACATCCCTGAACTGCATCAGGAAACGGCCGATCAGCGTCTTGCGCTTTGCTTCCTTGAGTTCGTTCTTGCCGTGCTTGACAAGCCGGTTCGCCGCCTCGTCCGACGACAGGCCGTTTTCGCCCGTTTCAAGGCTTTTGTATATTTCATCGATTTCCAATGTATGCCATTTGTTCATTGCAATCACCTTTTAAAGATACTATTAAAATAAATAATGTCATCGTCTGATAAAGATATTATCAAAATACATGTACAACGTCAAAAAATGCGGGGGCCTTTCCCGATTACGAAGCAATGGGGTCCATATGAAGGGGATCAAGCGGAAGGATTCGGATCCGGACCGGGGGAAAGATGTGTTTCAAGTTCATAAAGGCTGTCGATGCGGATATCCGTTTCCATATCAATCGGCAGTCCATGGGAGTCGAAATAACAGGTTTTTATGCCTGCGTTAATGGCGGCGAGCATATCTATCTCCCTGTCCCCGACCATCATGACCTCGTTTTTATCCAGGGAATATTTTTCCAGGAAATAATTGATGCAGTCCGGGGATGGTTTGCGTCCGAAGCCATCGTCCCTTGTGACAACCTCGCGAAAATATTCCGAGAAACCGGAATGTGCCAGGAAATTAAAGGTGGAACCGCCCCTGTTTGTGTAAATAAGGTTGAGGCCTCCGTTTCTTATGACAAGACTGAGCATTTCCCTTGCGCCGGGGAAGGGAAGCGCAAGCGACACATCCATGGCCTCTTCTGTTTCAATGAATCTTGAGCGCAGCGTTTCACGGTCGATGGAATGCCTCGCCGAAAAGCAGTCATAGGTATCCGCCAATGATTTATGCAGCAGTTGAAGAACTTCGTCCCGATCGGCGTTTATGCAAAAACCTGCAAGCACCTCCATGAACACATCCGCAACGGCCGGATAGGTGTCAAACAGCGTTCCGTCGAAATCCCATATGATATGCCTGGCCATCAAAACCTTCTTTCTTTTTATTAAAACTGAATATATACTATACTAAACACATGAAAAGAGGTAGCGGTTTGGTTGATTTAGTCAATGAAAAAGTATATCTGATCAAAGGAAAAACCGTGGTCAGGGCAGACGAATGGAATAAGGCCGGCGATTTGATCAAGCCCGGAGCCGATTATTCTTCGGGTACGATAACCCATGCCATCCTTGAATCGCACAATATTTCCGGGGATGCCGAAAAGCCGCGGATAAGGTTCGATGCGCTTGCATCGCATGATATAACTTATGTCGGGATAATACAGACCGCAAAGGCAAGCGGTCTCCTTGAATTTCCGGTTCCGTATGTCCTGACGAACTGCCACAACAGCCTTTGCGCGGTCGGGGGCACGATCAACGAGGACGACCATATTTTCGGTTTGTCGGCCGCGAGGAAATACGGCGGCATATATGTGCCGGCCCATCTGGCGGTAATACATCAGTATGTTCGTGAAATGATGACGGGCTGCGGTAAAATGATACTCGGATCGGACAGCCATACAAGGTACGGGGCGCTTGGAACGATGGGTTTCGGGGAAGGCGGGCCGGAGCTTGTGAAGCAGCTGCTGGGCAGAACATACGACCTGAGGAAACCGGGCGTATGCCTGGTATATCTCAAGGGCTCGCCCAAAAAAGGAGTGGGCCCGCACGACGTGGTCCTTTCCATTATCGGAAAAGTATTCAAAAGCGGGTTTGTAAAGAACATGGTGCTTGAATTCGCAGGCCCGGGAATCAGCGGCCTTTCAATGGATTTCAGGAATGGCATCGATGTCATGACCACTGAAACGGCATGCCTGAGTTCGATATGGCCGACAGATGAAGTTGTCAGAAATTATTACAGGATTCACGGGCGGGAAGAGGATTTCAAACTGCTTTCGCAGGACGAGGTTGCGGAATATGACAGGATGGTTGAAGTCGACATGTCGCTCACCGAGCCGATGATGGCTCTTCCGTTCCATCCTGCAAATACATTCACCGTAAGGGAAGTCATTGAAAATGCAGAGGACATATTCAACGGCATACGGAAGGAAGCCCTGGAAATATCGGGGGGCAGAACGGAGTTTGTCCTCTCCGATAAAATTCGCGACGGGAACATAATGGTGGACCAGGGCATAATCGCCGGCTGTGCGGGGGGAACATATGAGAACATACTTGATGCCGCGGCGATAATGAATGGCAAGGGCACCGGCAACGGGGATTTTTCGCTGAGCGTGTATCCGCAGAGCCAGCCGGTTTACTTCGCACTGAACAAGGCGGGGGCCGTCAACAGGCTTATGTCGTCGGGCGCTATCATAAAGACCGCTTTCTGCGGACCGTGCTTCGGCGCGGGGGATGTTCCCGCGAACAACAGCCTCAGCATAAGGCACACCACACGGAATTTCCCGAGCAGGGAGGGTTCGAAACCGGGCGACGGACAGATGGCGGGTGTGGCTTTGATGGATGCGAGGAGCATAGCCGCGACTGCTTTAAACGGCGGAAGGCTTACCCCCGCAACCGAAATCGACTTCGAAGCATTCGACGTTTTGTATGAATTCAATGCGGACATATATAAAAACAGGGTTTATTACGGATTCAACAAAAGGGATGATTCGGTAAACCTGAAATACGGACCCAATATAAAGGACTGGCCCGCAATCGAACCGCTGCAGGACAATCTGCTGCTGATGGCGGCCGCCGTGATAGACGATGAGGTCACGACCACCGACGAGCTGATCCCGTCGGGCGAGACATCTTCATACAGGTCGAATCCGCTCAGGCTTGCGGAATTTACACTGAGCAGGAAGGATCCGGATTACGTGCCAAGGACCAGGTCGGCCATGGACCTGGAGGAAGCCAGGAAGAATGGAAAACTCGATGAATTCATGGGAATAAGACTCGAGAATACAAAGATAGGCAGCCTGATATACGCCAATAAGCCAGGGGACGGCTCGGCGCGCGAGCAGGCCGCCTCAAGCCAGAAGGTTCTGGGAGGACAGGCGAACATAGCGAAGGAATACGCAACCAAAAGATACAGGAGCAATCTTGTCAACTGGGGGATGCTGCCGTTTATCGTCGAAGAAAAACCGGACATCTCTCCCGGCGATTACGTATACATAAAGGGAATCCGCGGGGTAGTCGAATCAGGCGGAGACCGGGTGCAGGCAATTGTCCCCGGGAAAAACGTAGCAATTGAACTTTTGCTGCCGGACCTTACACCGGGCGAACGCAGGATTATACTCGACGGCTGTCTGATGAACAATTACAAAAATACAAAATAGTAAATTGCCCGGGTCAAAAACCCGGGTTTTCCTCAATCAATTTTCAAACAGTTGCCTTGGGCAATTGTAAAATCAAACAGTTGCCCAAGGCAACTGTTTGATTTTACCGGGTTGTTTATTAGGGGCGGGGGCTATATTATGTATTAAGAGTATTTTATGGGCGGGCATTTCGATGGACTCAAAAAAAAGGGATATGATTTTAAACGGCAATATGCGAAAGACGCTCATTGTGCTTGCCATGCCCATAATGCTGGGGAATCTCATCCAGACCGCCTACAATATAACGGACACATATTTCGTAAGCCGGCTTGGGGACCTGGAAGTGGCATCGATCGGGTTTGTCTGGAATATAATATTTTTAATAATATCGCTGGGCATGGGACTGTCGGTCGCAGGAAGGTCGATGATAGCTCAATATATAGGCGCAAATGACGAGGAAAGCGCACGCAGGACCGCCGGGCAGGTGTTTTCATTTTTCGCGGTCATGGGCGTCGGCGTAAGCGTGATTTTCTTCATAGCCGCGCCAATGATACTGAGACTCATGGGTGCGGAGGGCGATTTATACAAATATTCGCTGTCCTATATGCGGATTATAATCCTTGGAATGCCTTTCGCATATGTTTACTTCGCATTCAACTCGGTCAAGAACGGCCGGGGGGACATGGTGACGCCCCTGATAGTCAGCGCCATATCGGTTGTCATAAACATCATACTGGATCCGATATGCATATTCGTCATGGGCTGGGGTGTCGCCGGGGCGGCTATTGCGACCACATTTTCAAGGTTCATCATAACGGCCGCAGTTGTAATCCTGGTTTCGTTCGGCAGGCTCGGAATCAGAATATTGCCCAGGGACTATCGTTTCCACAAGGACACAATCGCAAAGATTCTTAAAATCGGTCTGCCGGCGTCATTCGGACAGGCAACGGCGGCGCTTGGGTTTACCCTCATAACCGTAATGGTCAAGTCATTCGGCGAACTGACGCTGACGGCTTATGTCATAGGCAGCAGAATCAATTCGGTGGCGCTTATGCCCCTTATGGGAATAGGATGGGCACTCACGACGGTTGCAGGACAGAATCTGGGAGCAGGCAAGCCTGAGCGCGTCAAGTCCGCCTTCAGGACCGCCGTCTTATATTCGTTGCTTTTCTCGGTGGTCGGGGGAGGAGCGATGCTTCTTGCGACCAAAGGAATAATGAAAATATTCACCGATAATCCCGAGGTTATCGAACAGGGGACTTTCTTTCTTTACATGATAATAATTGCCCTTCCCCTGATGGGTGTGTTCCAAAGCATAATCGGGATATTCCAGGGAACCGGGCATACCAAATTCTCGTCAGCCCTGATGATAGGCAGACTGTGGCTGCTGAGGATACCTATGATACTAATTATGAAGCGATTTACGGATTTTGGCGCCCGGGCGGTCTGGTATGCGATAATCATGAGCAATGTGGTCATATGCGCGGTTGGCATAATCGGTTACCTTTCGGGTTTTTGGAAGAAAAAAACCGTATAGGAAAATCAGGCCGAAACGGATGGAACGGAGGGGCGGATGAAGGACAGATTGGAAAGACAGCTTGGATTCATATATGAAATCGACAGGGTCAAGGGTATATTCAGGAAGACCAGGCTGTTTCATGCTGACAGATTTGAAAACGATGCGGAGCATTCATGGCATATATGCATGATGGCCCTTGTCCTGCAGGAATATGCGAACGACAAAATCGACATCCTGAAGGTTCTGAAGATGATGCTTATCCACGACCTGGTGGAAATAGATACGGGCGACACGATTGTGTACAACAGGACTGATGCGGATGTCGAGGCGGAAAAAATGGCTGCGGACAGGATCTTCGGCATGCTTCCCGGGGATACGGGAAGGGAATTCCATGATTTGTGGACCGAGTTCGAAGCAAGGGAATCGGCCGAGGCCAGGTTCGCAGGGGCGCTCGACCGTCTTGAGCCTTTGCTTCAGAACATGAGCAGGAACGGCGAGGACTGGCGCCGCAACGGCATAGGATATGAAAAAGTGCTTGATGTAAACCGAAGGATTGAGGACGGATCACGGCGGCTTTGGGATTTTGTAAGGGAAGAAATAAAAAAGCATTTGGATAACGGTGATTTTGCGCAAGGCTGAGGATGTCCGCCGCGGGAGGACCGGCAATGTTTGATTTTCTAAAAATGGATTATATAAAAGGCGATGAAATCGACCTTGTGATTGAACAGAAAATACCGGAAAGACCTGAGATAGGATATGTCCCTCAGTATCATTATAAAATAGTGCTGCATGGAAGCGACACTAAGGTCGGCAGCATAGGCCTGAGGGTCGGGCACAATGAAAATACTTATTATGCAGGAAACATCGGATACGGGATCGATAAAGAGTACAGGGGGCGGCATTTCGCCGCAAAGGCATGCATGCTTATAAAGAAGGTTGCCATGGCCCACGGCATGGACCACCTTGTCATAACCTGCAATCCGGGGAATACCCCGTCAAGAAAAACCTGTGAATATCTGGGAGCCAGGCTTGTTGAAATCGTCACATTGCCCGCGGACAAGGAAATGTACAAAGCGGGTGAAAGAAGGAAATGCAGGTACGAATGGTTGATATGATGCTATCCCGGTAATGAATTCCAAATAAATCAAAACAATCAAACAGTTGCCCAAGGCAACTGTTTGAAAAATGGATGGGAATAATCAAACAGTTGCCCTGGGCAACTGTTTGGCTGCCGCCGATGGTGAATATTAAATTCCCATGTTATTCAGCATTCCCGAATTATCTGTGGAGTCTTTTTGACAGCACTCCGGACAGACTAAGCCGCTTTTTTATGATGACGGCGGCTATGATCATGGGTATCAGCATCAGCGTGACGATGAAGGACCATGTGAATGTATAGCGGTCCAGAACATAACCGGTGATAATCAGGTCGAATCCGAGCGACAGAATGAGTATGTCGGACAAGAACAGGATTATATAGTTCACCGCGCCATGCAGCTTTGACCGTATTATGAAATAATTGAAAAGGAATACGACAAGAACCAGCCCCTCCATCGGGAGCACCAGCGAGAATATGGCGGAGGAGTTGATTATCCATGATGCAAGCAGAATGAAGTAGCCCACCGCGGCAACGATGTAAACCATCAGAACCGGGACGTATTTTCTTATTCGCTTTGGCACGAATATCCCTGCCATGAGGATCCAGACGAGCAGCATGGATGAAATGACGAACCTCGACCATGAAATCATGCCGTCCGCGATAAGGTTCAGAAGACCGATGTATGTGCCGGTGGAAAACCAGCACAGGGTGAAATGCTTGAAGAAAGGATTCCTCTTCCTGAAAAACGGAATCGCTATGCATATCCAGAGCAAAAGAACCGACAGCAGCGGATAGAGCGACCATCCGACTGAGCCGGATGTCTTGTAATCAATTATCAAGGGCACCAGCGCTGCCGTCAGCGCGCTCATGCTCAGAATGAATCCTACAAGACTCCTCACGACCTTTCGCCGGTTTGCCACCGCATGGTGCTTCTTGAATGAGGGGTAATTATTTTTGGAAAAATCAAAGCTCCTGTTCGGGTTGTAGACCGGGGTGTCGCACAGAGGGCATTTCTTATGGTAATCTGCGAGCTCGACGCCGCATTCAACACAATATGACATCCTGACCATCCTTTCAATAATTGCTTTGCAGCTTTATATGCGCGCCCATTTTCACAAGGCGCCTGAAAAATCGTTTTTCAAGTTCCGTATTCCTGACCAAGCTTCCGAATGTCAGGTAGAGGCTGTCCTTGTATCCGACAACTCCGCAGGTCGTCTTGGAATGAGGATCGGGGCCCAGTATGCAGATTATATCCTCCACTTGCTCCGCCATTGAAGGAGGAAGCTTTATCAGTCCGAGGTTTGACAATGTTCCCGAATGCTGTGTGGAGCCGCGCGTGTTGGCGATGAATCTTACTACCGGAAGCTTGATGACCAGGGGCAGGTGGCGGACAAAATCATTTTCTCCAACCGAAACATTGTCCCGCATTATCTTCATCAAGGGTTCAATTCGGTTGTTCTCCCTTATATATGTCCTTACGAAATCAAGCAGGGCATCAAAATCCGGGAAGTCCGGGGGATCGAGTGTCGGCGTCACGAACAGTGCGAAATTCTTCATGCTTTTTGATTCAAGGAGATTCCTCATG